>QNER01000052.1 GCA_003646175.1 Candidatus Parabeggiatoa sp. nov. 1 | reverse complement strand
AGGAGCTAACAACTGTTACTTAATTTCTATCTAAATCTATGTATAATTGCTCACATGAGTAGAATATATCGAATATAAAAAAGACTTGAAAATGAAACTAAGTCATATTATAAGTATGAAAATAAGTCAGGTTGACTTATAACGAGAAAGGTTTTCTCGTACCTGGTATTGGGAAAAAAAGCTGGTAAATAGCTCTTCAAATCTCGGTTTGAAGCTCTGTTTGACCTACCTGGACTGCTTTCACTTCTTACAGTACATGGTTATATCAGACCATTTTTACAGGACTGATATCAACGGTTGGGACTGCTCAACCAGGACTCTAGTTGCAACTCCTGGGAGTTATCAACAGAGAGCGAATTACCTATGAATAGTTTTGAATAGATTTATAGGAACAGAAAATATGGCCCATAAAACTCAGAAAGATAAAGAAATTACTATTAACACTGATAATGTGCCACAAGACTATGCAGCCAAACTTGGTTTTATCGTGAAGGGAGAACATTTGGTGGATATTTTGGTGACAGAGAATCACCTTGATAAGCTTGTTGAGAAAATCCCAGAATTTAAACAACAACGAACGATCTAACAACTATTATCGTAGACATGCGTTTCGTTAAAAACGGGATAGTTGTCATGTCCAAACGAATGTTGCAAAAATCCAATAAATCCGATCCCCACTGCGGAGATCGGATTTTTGTTATGGTCAGAACTTTTTTCAAATCAGGTGAATACGCGCTGCGGGTTCAACATTTTTTTGACCATAAAAAATTGGATGTTTCATGAATCGTCAAATAAATCCGATCCCACCCCTGTTAAAGTTTGTCCCTACAATGTTTCAGCAGGGAACAGCGCAATGCCATTAAGTTAAGATAAGAATAACTGATTGATTTTATTAAGTACCCAAAAAAAATCGAGGGGGACACAAGTCTGATGGATAAAACCAGTTCTGAGATATTTTGGCAAAAAAAACTGATAATATCAACCTATTACCGCTAATTCAATGGCATTGAGAGAACCGTGGGTGGGAATCGGATTTTTCATCAATTAACTAAAATCTATATACAGGACAAAAAAGTGTTCAAGCCGTGATGCTATCGCTTTTTTGGCGATAGTATCACTAAAATAATAACACTGGTTATTGCATATTTTTTTATAATCGCAAAAGTGATACTCGACTCACAAGTTTTTGATGTTATTTGGCTTTGCGACAATCAAGTTTTGAGTGTTTCTCTATGCAAACTATTGATTTTAAAGGAAATTAATTTTTGGGCACTAAAAGAATATTTATTTTGAAATCAACGGTTTACAAAAAACTTGTTCATCGAGTGATACTATCGCAAAAAAAGCGATAGCATCACGAAATACTGTAAAATAAATCGATTATAATTTTTGTCCTGTACATACTTCAAAACCGTCAAAATGAGTGGGATTCTGTGATAAAAGAGAAGCCTGTGAAAACAGGCGTTTTCTTTCATTCACAATTCATCATTCACAATTCACAATTCATCATTCACAATTCACAATTGCTGTTAAGGATTTCCCATGAGCGACTCGCCTTTAGAAAATCTCCCCCACAATAGCCCCATTCAACCGGTTAAATTTTCTTTAGATGACACTATCCAATTTCGTTGTCATAAAGACATTGCCTGTTTTAATGAATGCTGTAAGCGGATTGATATTTTATTGACCCCTTACGACATTTTACGCTTAAAAAAACGCTTGGCTCTGACTGCCAACGAATTTTTAGCCCAATATACCGTTCCTTATGAAATGGACAGCCACGGTATGCCAGGCATCAAGATTCGGACTGCCGATGATAACCCCGCTTGTCCGTTTCTCAGTGAAGAAGGCTGTAGTGTGTACGAAGATCGCCCAACTGTGTGTCGATATTACGCACTTGGTTTGATGTCCATGCGTAAGCAGGATTCGTCCACCGATGAAAATACCTATTTCCTAATCAAGGAAGAGCATTGTTTGGGTCATAATGAACCTCGTACCATTACGGTTCGTGACTATCGTAAAGAGCAAGGGGTGGAGTTCTATGACGAGATGGATCAGGAATGGCGACAGATCGTCCTGAAAAAACGCTCAGGTGGCCCAACCGTCGGCCAACCTTCGCCGCGCAGCTTTCAATTCTTTTTTATGGTCAGTTACAACCTTGATAATTTAATTGTATTTGTACAAAGTGAAGGATTTTCTGATGTTTACGACTTAACTGCCGACGAATTTGAACAACTGAAAACCGACGATGTGGCTTTATTAAAGTTTGGTTTTAGGCTGCTAAAACAAGTATTATTTGGAGAAATGAGCATTCCGCTCAAAGCAGATGCCATGCAAAAACGTGTACAGCGGCGGCGCGAACAGATACAAGTCGATCCCGATAATCCCAATAGCAGCTACGATGGGCCAGAAATAATTTGATTTTGTCGCTTTCATTTGGTAGTCCAGTACATGTAGTGATGTTTACGGATGCTAGCCCTTGTTGGGATAGTATCCGTTTGAACACCATTTTGAGATTACTGGACTACCATTTTTTTTAACTAACCTAACCATCACAGGGCATAACATAAAGTGAATGCAAAAAAATTAACGACAACCATCCTCCTAGCGATGCTCTTCGGGGGCATCTTAGGCGGAATACTCAATATCTTCTTTATGGAGATAAACCTCATCAGTGAATTTCTAGTCAACAACGTTTTCCATGTCATCGGACAAATCTTTATCAAGTCCCTGAAAATGTTAGTTGTACCGTTAGTCTTCATCTCACTGGTGTGTGGTACCGCAGCCTTGGGCGACATTAGCAAGTTAGGCCGCTTGGGGGGTAAAGCACTCTTGTTTTATGTGGGGACAACCGCGCTTGCTATCAGTCTGGCATTGGCTGCGGCGATAATCATTGCTCCCGGGCAAGACTTTGATATGCCCTTACCGACTGCTCAAGAATACTCCGCCAAAGAAAGCCCATCCCTCGCCGACACGATTATCAACATGGTGCCTGATAATCCCATTGCCGCAATGGCTGAAGGTCAAATGTTGCCATTGATAGTCTTTTCGTTGCTCGTAGGTATTGCAATTGTGATGGCGGGAGAATCCGGCAAACGGGTTGAAAAGCAATTCAATGATTACAATGCGATTATGATGCAACTTGTCGTTATCCTGATGAAGTTCGCGCCGATTGGTATTTTCTGTTTAATTGCGAAAACCTTTGCGTTACAAGGGTTTGAAGTCTTTAAACCGTTGTTAAGCTATTTTCTGGTTGTCGCCGGTGTCCTTGTCGTGCATGGAGTGGTTTCCTACTCTCTTTTGGTAAAAACGCTTTCTGGATTAAATCCCTGGACATTCTTGAAAAAAATGCGCCCGGTACAAATTTTTGCCTTCAGTACCGCCAGCAGTAATGCCACCATTCCTATCAATATCGAAAACGCCGAAAAACAACTGGGTGTAGACAAATCGGTATCCTCGTTTATCATCCCGTTGGGCGCAACGATTAACATGGATGGTACCGCCATCATGCAGGGCGTTGCAACAGTGTTTATTGCCAACGTTTACGGCATTGATTTAGGAATGACTGATTATCTGTTAGTGATTTTGACAGCCACCTTAGCTTCAATTGGTACAGCGGGTGTCCCTGGCGTTGGATTGATTATGCTGGCGATGGTACTGAATCAAGTCGGGCTCCCGGTTGAAGGTATTGCGTTGATTATTGGTGTAGATCGTTTGTTAGACATGATGCGTACTGCCGTCAACGTTACCGGCGACGCTGCCGCTGCCATAATTATTGGTAAAAGCGAATGGGCATTAGATAAAGACACCTTCCACAACTAATAATTCTTGTCACTTGAGCTGATTTTTGGATGAACACTGACTAGTACACTGTCAACTTGGTTTTGACGGGTACCATATTAGAGTCCAAACTTTAGTTTGGGCGATTCATCGATAAATCTTGGACTCCTGCTACCCGTCAATAAAACATTGACAGAGTACTAGTAACAATCCAGAGATGATGAAAAGGCTTTTCGACAGGCTTTGTGTTATGAAACGTTTTACCGGCAAGCGAAAGAATTGACGAGTGAAGAGGTACAAACTTTTGTCATCAGTTCTAAAACAGCCCATAAAAGGAGAATAACTGGCTGGGATTACGCACCGACTCAACAAGCGGGTGTGTACCGCAGTAACAACTGGTTATTGAAAGATATTCAATTACTGATTATAAATGAATTGCCCCCAACACCTCATAATGCGTGGATTAAATGCTTTGCCAGTCGTCAAAAGGAGAAGCAAAATGCCTTTGATGTCTTAAGGCAAGATGCCGATTTGATGACGACTGACTTAGCACTTTTTCTGAATTTCTTACAATATTTGATGAGGGAAGATCGTTCCCATGAAAGCGAATGACATGGGCACTGACTTCAAGCAACAAATGCTTGAACTTGAAAACCGGTTTAAAGAATGGTATTTTTCCCAAAAATCAATACCAAATCGATTGGCAGGAATCGATCCCAAAGATGTGGTAGATTATCTTGAACCCAAAGATGTGGTGAGTTATCTTGATCCTAAAGATGTGATGAGCCAGTTTAATATTAAGCAAAGGTTCATGGGATTATCCACCGAGGAACTAGATGAAGCTGAAGCTTACCTCACACAACTCAGGCAAAATACCAAACGAAAGAGCAAGAAGAAAACGTAGTCAGGTTAAAGAAATCCGATTTCCCCAGAAATCGGATTTCTTAATAATGGTAAAAAGCTCGTCTTCGTTTTGGTTTGAGGAATTTAGCACTTTTTCTTCTTACAATATTTGATGAGGGAAGATCGTTCCCATGAAAGCGAATGACATGGGCACTGACTTCAAGCAACAAATGCTTGAACTGGAAAACCGGTTTAAAGAATGGTATTTTTCCCAAAAATCAATACCAAATCGATTGGCAGGCTTTGGCAGGAGTCCAATCGACGCGATTTTAGTTTGGGAAAGGCAAGATAAATCTTGGACTCCTGTTAAACTTCAAGCTTTTGAATCCAATTACAACATCCAACCTATTCTCCCCTAAATCTATCACTTTTAAATCACCTGTCTGTTCACTACTATCCATAGTAACCTTTTATGCGAACCCCTAAAAGTCTACGCTACACCACCCCCGTTCATACCAACCGCAAAGATAGCCAAAATTTACGCGATATGCTGCCCTACATTTGGGACTACCGAGGGCGCGTTTTGTTTGCATTACTGTTTTTAGTCTTCGCGAAAATCGCCAATGTCGGTGTGCCGGTTATCCTCAAATATATTGTCGATGCCCTTGACAAAACCCAGCACGCACTCCCCCTCTTGCCCATCGCTTTACTGGTTGCTTACGGTATTCTGCGCCTATCCAGCTCGCTTTTTAACGAATTACGTGATGTCGTTTTTGCCAGAGTTCGTTACCGCGCCATGCGCCGCTTATCCAATCAAGTCTTGACACATCTGCATAATTTATCACTACGCTTTCATCTGGAAAGACGAACCGGTGCCATTTCACGCGACTTAGAACGTGGCACGCGCAGCGTTAGTAGCATTCTCAACTATCTGATTTTTCAAATATTTCCCCTCTTTGCCGAGTTTGCCCTGATTGCGCTGATTCTATTCACACAATACGATTTTAAATTTACCCTGATCACCTTTATTACTGTTGTTATTTATGTTGCGTTTACCGTCGCGGTGACAGATTGGCGGATGGAATTTCGCCACACCATGAATGCCAATGAATCTGAAGCCAATAATCAAGCTATTGATAGTTTAGTGAATTATGAAACCGTTAAAGCGTTTGGCAATGAAACATTTGAAGCACGCCGTTATGATGACACATTGGCACAATGGGAAGAAGCCGCGGTAAAAAGTCAAACCTCTATGTCAGTACTGAATTTTGGGCAATCCTTTATTATTGCCATTGGGGTGACTTTGATTATGATTTTTGCCAGTCAAGGCGTAGTCGATGGCAGGATGAGTTTAGGCGATTTAGTGCTAGTCAATGCCTTTTTATTGCAATTATTTATCCCATTGAATTTTCTGGGCGTTGTGTACCGGGCGATTAAATACGCCTTCGCTGACATGGATTTAATCTTTAAACTGCTTGAAAATAAACCCGAAATTCAAGACGCGCCCGATGCTCGTTCCCTAGAGGTTGGCGAAGGCTGGTTCTGTTTTGACAACGTGAGTTTTCATTACGAACCTGAGCGGCAGATTTTATCGGAAATCACTTTTGACGTGCCGGCAGGGCATAAAGTCGCCGTTGTGGGTGCCAGTGGAGCCGGTAAATCAACGATAGCCCGTTTATTATTCCGTTTTTATGATGTCACCGATGGTTGCATTTCCATCAATGGGCAAAACCTCAGTTCTGTCACTCAAGCCAGTCTCCGTGCAGCTATCGGTATTGTGCCACAAGATACGGTTTTATTTAACGATACGATTTACTACAACATCGCTTATGCCCGTAACCAAGCCACCCAAGCCGAAGTGAGAGAAGCGGCTCAACTCGCCAATATTCACACCTTTATTGAATCGTTGCCCAACGGTTATGACACGATAGTGGGAGAACGTGGCTTAAAACTGTCAGGCGGTGAAAAACAACGAGTTGCCATCGCCCGTGCTATTTTGAAAAAGCCAAAAATCCTGATATTTGATGAAGCCACCTCCAATTTAGACTCAAAATCAGAGCAACTCATCCAAACAGCCTTGGCGCAAGTTGCGGCAAATCATACCACGTTGGTGATTGCGCACCGTTTATCAACCATTGTTGATGCGGATCAAATTTTAGTGATGGAACAGGGACGGATTATTGAGCGGGGAACACATACGGAATTATTGAATACCGGTGGCGTTTACGCGCATTTATGGGTATTGCAGCAAGAAGAAAAATGAATGAATGGGAATAGATAATGGAAACTTGGTACGAAAAAACGCGCGATTTTTCAGGAGTACAAGGCGAACCTTGTACGAAAAAACGCGCACCGCGTTGAATAAAAATGGGATCACTTTTTGTTCCAAAATCACCTGATTTTTACCAGCCCAGTAGCGAGGTAGTTTTTTTGCGATTTGAACTGATACTATTCCTTCAAGATTAATAACTGATAAGTACTGAACCATAAATTTTCAGGTATTATGAATTTTTTGCCCACCGAGCAAAGTCCGTATCAATTCCACCGATAAGGTGGGCTTTGTAAAGAAGTTGGTGGGCACAAAATGCCTGAAAATTTGTGCTTCGGCACTTAACAAGTATAACTTCTTTCCGGATCTAACCGATTTTTTGATAACTGATAACTGATAACTGATATGGAACTTGTTTGTCCTGCGGGTAATTTACCTTCTTTGAAAGCGGCCGTCGATAACGGTGCTAACGCGGTTTATGTTGGTTTTCGCGATGATACCAATGCGCGACATTTTGCGGGCCTGAATTTTACCACCGCTAAAATGGAGCAAGGCATTCGCTATGCCCATGATCATAAAGTACAAGTATTTCTGGCCATTAATACTTATCCACAACCGAAAGGTTGGTCACGCTGGACTGAGGCAGTAGATCGTGCCGCGGATTTAGGTATAGATGTGCTGATTTTGGCGGATTTAGGGGTGCTGGATTATGCCGCTGAACGGTGGCCAGATTTACCTCGACATCTCTCAGTTCAAGCTTCTGCTACAAATTATGAGGCTATTCGCTTTTACCATAAACATTTCGGTATTCGTCGCGTGGTTTTGCCTAGAGTGCTTTCGCTTTCCCAAGTTAAACATGTTGTGGAAAATAGCCCCGTTGATGTGGAAGTATTCGGTTTTGGTAGCCTGTGTGTGATGGTAGAAGGGCGTTGTTTACTCTCTTCTTATGTGACTGGGGATTCACCTAATACTTATGGAGCTTGTTCGCCTGGACATGCGGTAAAATGGTGTGAAACACCGCAAGGTTTGGAAGTACGTTTGGGTGAGGTACTGATTGATCGACGTGGCGAGGGAGAAAATGCTGGTTATCCCACTATTTGCAAAGGCCGCTTTGGGGTGGGTAAAAGTACTTATTATGCTATCGAAGAACCCACCAGTTTAAATACTTTAGAAATACTGCCCCAACTTCAAAAGGCCGGTGTCGTCGCAATTAAAATTGAAGGCCGCCAACGTAGTCCCACTTATGTTGCCCAAGTCACTCGTGTTTGGCGAGCCGCTTTGGATGCCTGTCAGCATAACCCGACTGCTTATACGCCACAAGCAAATTGGTTAGCGGAACTGAGCAAAGTCTCGGAAGGTACACAGACTACTTTGGGGGCTTATCACCGTCCTTGGCAATAAAAACGCCATTGAATAAAGGGTAGTGGGGCATAAAGGTGAAGGAGTCCAAACTTTAGTTTGGCAGGGCTTACCAAACTAAAGTTTGGACTCCTAAAAACTAAAAACACCCACATTTTAGGACGACTGAATAAAGAAATTATTAAATATAATATTAAATTCCAACTATGAATGATTTTCAACCTAAACTTGCTTTGGGGCCGGTTTTGTATTACTGGCCGCGTGAAACTTTGCTAGAGTTCTATGAACGCATGGCAAATACGGCTATCGATATAATTTATTTGGGGGAAACTGTCTGTTCCAAACGCCAATCTCTACGCACTAGCGATTGGCTAGAATTGGCCGAGCGGCTGGAAGGGGCTGGTAAGAAAGTTGTGCTTTCTACATTGACCTTACTGGAAGCGGAGTCAGAGCTTAAAAACCTGCGTCGTCTCTGTGACAATGGTCAATTCATGGTAGAGGCTAACGATATGGCAGTGGTGCAATTATTAGAGGGTAGGCCTTTTGTGACTGGACCCAGCGTTAATATCTATAACACACGCGCTCTGACACGATTGGCAACTTTAGGGCTACGCCGTTGGGTGTTGCCTGTAGAACTGTCCCGTGAAACGTTGACTGATTTGCAAGCTAACCTGCCGGCAGGTGTAGAAACGGAAGTTTTTGTCTATGGGCGGTTGCCTTTAGCCTATTCAGCACGTTGTTTTACAGCACGGTACCACAATTTTCCTAAGGATGATTGCCAACACTGTTGTTTAGATTATCCAGATGGTTTAACGCTTTCTAGTCAAGACGGTAAAGCTTTTCTGACTTTGAACGGTATTCAAACTCAGTCGGCCTCTGGGTATAACTTGTTGCCAGCTTTGTTAGAGCTAAAATCATTTGGAATCAACGTGTTGCGGATTAGTCCACAGTCAATGCATACGGAACAGGTGATTGAAGTCTTTCAGCGTGGGCTACAAGAACCTGATAGCGTTACAGAAGGTATGACTCGTTTGCAACGCTTGATGCCAATGGGTATTTGTAATGGCTATTGGTATGGTGGTGCTGGTATGGAAGAAGAGCAAGCCAAGGTAATGGCAACTCATTTTGATACTGTTAACGGATAGTAGATGTAGGGTGGGCAATATTATTTTCTTGCCCACTATCTACCTTCTCGGTCCCCTACAAAATACCTGAAAATTTATGCTTAATATCCATTATGGTGGGCAAGCGGGCAGAAAGTTCGTGGTATTTTTTGAGTTCCTTGCGACAGCGATCCCACCCTACAAACCCAATTGTTCTCAAATTTAAACCCTAGTTGCAAACCCCGTCCAGCAAAAATATCATAAACGAATCACTGACCGAATTTTTCCAACCTGTTCAAATAGAGCCGTCATTCTTTCTAGGTGTTTGAAAAGCGGTCCTAACTGCTCTTCTGGTTCTAGGGCATCAAGAAAGTTTTTTAAGTAAAGCCCCAATTCTGTATCCCCTCCTAAGCGCAAACGACGGTTAAAAAAGAGGGTATCGGGATCTTCACGGCGAGTTGCTAGCAATAGAAAATCATACGCGGTGCCTTCAATAGTGAGATCGTGAGTCTGACTGTGGTTATGAGCCACTAATCTATCCCCCACCAAAGTCAAGCAAAAACTTAAGTTTGCGTCCAGCACCCGAATCCGCAATATTCGCCGACGCATAAAATCTAATTCTCCCTCCCGCAAAGCTTGGGAAAAGATTCGATTTAACATAGTTACTAAGGCCGTGTTATGTATGAGGGGAGGGCTAAACCTCAACGGCAAAGCAAGCAAAGGCGGAATTTTAGCTAACTCATTGATTGTGATTGTTTTATTCATGGTATGATGGTGTCTATTCTGTTAGTGGTATTTTTAAACAGCCGGGTTTCAAGAGCAAATTTCATACCCCAATGGAGCATTATCGATTTATGGATTAGAAAGGTATTTAAACAATTATAGCTAATCCCTACAAACTTGTGCAACTTAATTAATTCCTATCGTGCGTGCCATTAGGGTTTAGCCAACTTATTGGTTTCATACGCACCTTACACCAGTATTCGTGCAAGGTACACTTGAAACAAATGACGATGATAATTTTATCAGTTATTGATTTTTAATATTTGTTTTGGTTGGTAGGGACTACCTATTTTTGATTTCCACGCAAGTATGGCTCAAAAATCTAAAATAAATCTGGGATGGAAGCCTCTTGATGCAAAGATCAACGGAACAATAAAAAAGTGTTTTAACTTTTCAAGAATACTAAAATGACTTCTCACTTTCCTCATAAACGTTTTGGCCAACATTTTCTCCACGATCCCAATATTATTCAACGCATTGTTACAGCCATTGCTCCTCAACCAGCGCAACATTTAGTCGAAATTGGGCCCGGCAAGGGCGCATTGACAATGCCTTTACTTCAGCACGGGTGTCAATTGGATGTGGTAGAAATTGATCGCGATCTGGTTGAATTGCTTGAACAAAAAGCGAGTTATTCCAAACAATTACGCATATATAATGCCGATGCCTTAAAATTTGATTTCAAACAGTTAATGACATCTGAGCAACCATTGCGGATAGTTGGTAATTTACCCTATAACATTTCTACCCCGGTATTATTTTATTTGCTTAATTATGCCAACGATATTCAAGACATGACTTTTATGTTACAAAAAGAAGTGGTTGATCGTATGGTTGCTGTTCCCGCTACGTCCAACTATGGGCGCTTATCGGTGATGCTACAATATTATTGTCAGATAAAAAAGCTCTTTGATGTCAGCCCGGGTGCTTTTTATCCACCGCCCAAAGTCAATTCTAGTGTCGTGCAATTAAAACCCTACGTCACACCGCCGGTAGAAGTGATTAATCAAAAACAGTTTGCCCAAATCGTGAAACTTGCCTTCTCACTGCGGCGCAAAACATTACGCAATGCTTTAAGAAATGTCCTTGATGTCAAGGATATACAAGCGGCGGGGATTAACCCACAGGCGCGAGCGGAAACTTTGACGCTCGCCGAATTTGCTCAATTGGCTAATTACCAACCCCAGGTGCCAATAGAGGAGTCCAAACTTTAGTTTGGAAAAAAGCTTTATTGAAAATGCGTTACCAACCATTGCTGACGCATTGGCTAACAACCTGAGCAATTCCCGCTTTCATGTCATCCAACAGGATGGAAACGGTGGCACCCCTTTTAAGTTTGTGCTGACAGAACTGATGGACATTTTTAGAGACAGAATGGAGGGTGTGGCAAGTTTGAAGGAAAAGCCGGAATGAGTGTGGTTTTTAGAGTTCACGCGCGCTTTTGTTCCCACACTGTACATTGACTCTGTCAATGTTCTATTGACGGGTACAGGAGTCCAAGATTTTTGAAGAACCAGCCTTCCATAGTAAAAATATAGGTACAAAGTATTTCGTGATGCTATCGCTTTTTGTGGCGATAGTATCACTTTTGCGGTTCAAATCAAAAAATTCAAAGAAAGGATAACAATAACCAACAGGTTTTTTTGAGTGATACTATCGCTCAAAAAAGCGATAGCATCACGACGTATAACCAACAGGTTTTTTTGAGTGATACTATCGCTCAAAAAAGCGATAGCATCACGACGTATAACCAACAGGTTTTTTTGAGTGATACTATCGCTCAAAAAAGCGATACGATAGCATCACGACGTGAACACTTTTTTGTCCTGTACAAAGAGTAAAAAGATATAACAAACATCATGAATTTTTTTAATTAACGTAGAGCGGTTTTGAGCAAAGATGACATAGACAATTCCAAACTTTTCTTGACCACCGTTCCAAATATTGCTTGGCCCAGCATTGTACCGGCTTTACTAACCAATTGAGTGGTACGGGCTTTTGAAATGATTTGCTCTAAACAGCCGGCTTTGTGGGCTTGGTAGAGAATGTCGTCTGCTGCCAATTGTTCTGGGTTGTAATAGACAACAAGACTCCCGGCTTTTTGATTGAGTTCGGTTTTGTGAACACCTGCCATCGCTTTTAATAAGGCACCGAGGTCTTTGGCTTGACAGGTATTGCGTTTGAGTTGGGCGGAACGGATTCTCAATCGGCCCGGAATGCTGTGAATGTAGTCACTCATGATGGTATTTTCCTTTCAATCAATTTTTAAAATCAATTGAGCGCGCTCTCAATTTGAGGTAGAGATGGCTCGACTTCAAAGCACATTCAATCACTTTATCTATTTTAACATGAATAATATTAATGTTTTCAACTCATTGGAACGTTAATAGGCTTTGTCATTATTCAAAATTATTACTAAAAGTGGTTTTTTTAGACTTAATCAGCGTCATCAATTGAGCTTCTTTTCTCTCAGGGATGGTGGGCAAGTTCGGATCGAAGCATAGCTTCGATCCGAACTTACCCACCCTACATTGTTATTATATATTATGATGAATTATGATGACTGTAAAGCTTCTCTTACGGTTCCCAATTTTTCTTTCATTTCTGACAATTTATTTTCTTGGAGGCTCACACCCGCTAATGAATTGAGCAGAATGCCAATTGTTGTCCCATTATGGAGCAAAGCGGTCAAAACCGGTGAGAGTAAACCTAACGCGGCACCGCCTGCAACTGCGGAGTTGACAACCATTGAGACATTGAAATGATAATGGATGAGTTGCATGGTTTTATCACCTAACCGTTTGGCATTCAAGACGGTTTCTAAATGATCGTCTAGTAAGACAATGTCTGCGGTGGCTCGGGCTAAATCGGCGCCTTTGGGCATCGCAATACCGACATCGGCGGTGATCAGTGCCGGTGCATCATTGACCCCATCACCGACAAAAGCGACTTGGTGACCTTTATTTTGTAACTGTTTGACTATATTACCCTTTTCCTCTGGTGGACATTCGTAATAAACATGTTCGGTTTCTATGCCTAACTGTTCGGCTAAAGCTAACGCTTTATCACGCTGATCGCCAGTGAGTAAGGCTATTGTTTTCATGCCAGATTGTTTCAGTTGTGTGACAATCTGTGCAGCCTCAGGACGCAGGTGATCTCGTAGCCCAACAATGCTAAACGGCGTTTCATTTAAGGCCGCGTACAGCAGTGTTTTACCTTGCCCTTCAAGTTCTTTTATGAGCGGATCATGCGCGACAAAGGAAATCTGTTGGTGTTCCTCTAAGAAATGTCGACTGCCAATGATTAATTTTTGCCCCTCCACTTGCGTGGTTAAACCATGAGCGACCATATAATCGACATCTTCATGTTCAATATGGTGCAAAGCTTTGTGTTTAGCGGATTTGACGACGGCATCGGCGACTGGGTGTGTTGCATGTTCTTCCACCGAGGCGATTAAGGCTAAAATTTCATTTTGAGGCCATTTGGTATCTTCGGTTAGGGGGATGATATCGGTGACTTCTAAGTTACCCGTTGTTAGCGTTCCAGTTTTGTCAAAAACAATCGTATCAGCATTGGCAATGTTTTCAATGGCTTGTCCACCTCTAAATAACATACCATGCGTCGCACCGCGATACATAGCGGATTTAATGGCAACCGGTGTACCTAGTTTTAGGGGGCATGCGTGATCGACCAAGAAAACCGCCGCTAAGCGCTGGGTATCTCGTGTTAGTAGATAAACCAGTACGCCGAGTCCTAAGGTATAATAAACGCGCTGATTAGCAAGTTCGTCTGCCATTCGTTGGGTTTTAGATTGTTTTTTCAGGGATTCTTCAATAAAACGAGTAATACGGGCGGTAGTGGTATTATCTCCTACCCGGGTGGCACGAATTTTTAATCGTCCTTCCTCTATCACTGTGCCAGATAAAACTTTATCTTTCAATTCTTTACGCACTGGCACGGTTTCACCGGTTAGCGATGCTTCATTAACCGCAGCGGTGCCATCGATCACTCGCCCATCAATTGGCATCATTTCGCCAGTGCCAACAACAACTAAATCCCCTTCTTTAATTGAAGTGCTGGGAACTTGAATAAGCGTACCTTCGCATTCTACCCAAGCTTCAGTTGGCATCGGTTTGAGCAAATGACGTAATAGAGCATCAGAGTGTTTTTCCGTTTGATGTTCTAAGTATTCTCCCAAGACTAAGAAGCCATGAGTCGCGGCGGCGGTAAAATATTCACCGCGCACAGCGGCCAATCCTACCGCTAAACTATCCAACACTTCTACCTTAATGCCTTGACTGAACAAGCTGTTAGCACCTTTAGTTAAAGTCGGTGCAATAGTAAGGTAGGTTAACAAAGTTTTTAGGGGGGGGCGTAAAAATGGCAAAAGTGCCAATGCCAGTCCAGTGCTAATTACTCTTGACAAATTGGTGTCGCTAGAGACATTTTCGCTGGCATCGACACGGGGCCAGTATTTCTGGGAAATATTGGCACACCAATCCATGATGTTTTGCTTGATGGCGGGTTTGCCGTTGTATTCAACAACCAGAGAAGCCGCCGGTGAATTAATTCGCACATTGCGGACACCGGGCATTGCGCCAAGAGATACCTCCAAATAGGCAAAATCCAAGCTAGGCTCTCTCAAAAAGGGCAACTTAAAACGTAAACGGGTGGAAAGTTCGTGTACTAGCATAATAGATTGAAAAATGTCATATTTCGTGCAAGGTACGCCTTCGTCGAATTTGAAGAAGGCGTACCTTGGACAAAACCTTATTTTTGGTTAGTTTCAGTTTTAATTTCCGCTTCAGCATCGCGGAAACGTTCTTTCACCTCTTCAAGTCCGCCTTGAAATAAACTCCAAACCTTCACAATAGAATTGATCGCATTTTTTTGTACCGAGTCGTTAGTCAACAAAAAAGTGGCGGCTGCTCCCACCAACGCACCTTTTAAAAAACGCTCATCGCGGAAATCGAAAAAGCTAGAGAATCCGCCGTTGGCTGGCGGATTGTTTTCAGGCATTCTTGGCGGATAACCTGGGTTAGCCATGTAAGGATCATAATAGTGATTTTGATAAGGCCCATTGCTACCTTGATTCTGAGCTTGATAAGGCGAACCGGGTGCTTGCTGGTTGTTGTAACCTTGGCCTTGATGAGGCCAATTTGGCATCTGGCCACCATTTTGTACTGGTGGATGGCCAGCCCCTTGGGGCATCGCATGATAACCTTGGCCTTGATAAGGCCCATTTGGCATCTGGTTACCATTTTGTACTGGTGAATAGCCAGCCCCGCCCATATAACGATCTTGGTGCATAGTATGATATCCGGGTTGTGCAAAGTTAGGAGGCTCATTGCGGCCTTGATTCTGTACTGGTGGATGGCCAGCCCCACCCATATAACGATCTTGGTGCATCGCATGATATCCGGGTTGTGCAGAGTTGGGAGGACCATTGTTACCTTGATTCTGTGCTGGTGGATGGCCAGCCCCGCCCATATAACGATCTTGGTGCATCGCATGGTATCCGGGTTGTGCAGAGTCAGGAGGCGGATTTTGATAAGCAGGTGCTTCCCCCATTGCACTCTGTGTTTGGGAATTCATATCTTCCCTCATTTCTGGAGTCGATCCGTCTTGCTCGTGACTCATAATGATTTTTCTCCTTTGGTGGTGTTGGAACCTAATAAATACATCATGGCTGTACCGGTGACAAACATGGCTCCAAAAGTTGTCATAGTCGAATTGTTATGCCGGAGGCTATTGCCTACGGCTGACGCTGCACCAGTCGCTAAACCACTTGCTATGCCGGCTTTGAGGATGGAACCCAACGGATTTTCGCTAGATTTTTTTCTCTTTTTCAACTGCATTGCAGCGGCAGCGGTTGCGCCCACCATAGCACCCAAAGTCGCATCCTTCATAATAATGGAAGCCGTAAAATTAGCTTGAGCGTGAGATGGATCAGAGGAGCCGTTATCATGCGATTTAATAGGATAATGCATACTTATTTTTCTCCGGTTGTCGTTTATGTCACATAAGTGTTCTGACTTAGGCATGTTGCCTAGTCATTTCAGCTAACAGGTGGGGAATCTCCGTTTCATGACTGCGGATCAATTGTTCCCACCATTTGGGTTGAATCTGCCGGGGGTT
>QNER01000051.1 GCA_003646175.1 Candidatus Parabeggiatoa sp. nov. 1 | reverse complement strand
TATCGCTTTTTTTGGCGATAGTCTCACTCAAAAAATCTCGTGATGCTATCGCTTTTTTTGGCGATAGTCTCACTCAAAAAATCTCGTGATGCTATCGCTTTTTTTGGTGATAGTCTCACTCAAAAAATCTCGTGATGCTATCGCTTTTTTTGGCGATAGTCTCACTCAAAAAATCTCGTGATGCTATCACTTTTTTTGGCGATATAAGTACCCATGCAAGAGTTTTCAGGTATTTTGGATACGAAAGTAATTGTTTTTATTCTGTTTATTTTTTGAAAATACCTGCATGGGTACTTAGATGTTCAGATAATTAATTTCACCATTCAAAGTTAAACGGATACTATCCCCAAAAAAGGGATAGCATCCGTTTCGTTACGAAATCAATGAATTAACTTTAATGGGCGGTGTCTTTTTTCACTAAAACTTGGTTATTTTTTGTAGGGCCAAAGATTTTTAAGCTTGAACATCTTTTAATTGACAATCTAAATTTTTAGCCAGTTAGAAATCTTCAAGGTTTTGGAAACGCTTTACGGTTTTGCCCTATAATTTGAACATTTCTATTGGTTTGTAGGGACGATTATCAAGGTGCGCCTACAAATCCGACTAATACTGCCATCGGCTCTTCATCTTTGCGATGATAATACACTTGCACATCCAGCCGCCGTAATTCTTCATCCACCGTTTCTGAAATTTTTACAACCCAATACCATTCACGCTCTGCCATCATGGCAGTGCCTTCTTTTTTACCCAAAGCAGGCCATTTTTCTAGCACTTGAATTTCGGTCAACTCGTTCATCGCTACCCAATGCGCCAGCGTTCTATCACGTAAATAGCGGGTATTTTCCGTATTTTCAGTAGTGACTTTAATTGCGGCCGCCAGTGCAATGGCAAGCACCGCTAGCGCAACTAGCACTTCTAATAATGTAAATCCTTGTTTTTTAATATTATTCATCTTTTTGTATGCTCATTTCACCCATTGCTGTGCCTGTCAGTCGGTAACGCAATGTTTCATCAGACTCTGCTGTGAATATCACTTCAAACGGGGGAATAACTTCGCCGCTGGAAAGTAATAATAATTGCGGGGTATTTTTTTTGGCATCATTCAGGGTAATAGGCTCACTTTCTAAGCGAATTTCTGTCTGTATTCCAAGCGGCAGGGTGCGGGGGCGAAAAATATCATCCCGTGCCGTGAGTATTTGACACTTTTGTTCTTGCCACACGCAAAAACGATAGCCATCGGTTTCAAAAAAAATCCCCATTTCTTTGGCTTGCATAATGGCTTCTTGGCTTGCTAATTTAAGTAACGAAGCGAGGCGTTGGGTTTCTTGTTTTAATTGTCGTGCCTGTCCACCGTCACCGATAGAGAGTGTGGCAAAACTTAAAATCACGCCAATGATGACGATAACAACCATGATTTCTATAAGCGTAAAGCCGTTGACTTTATAAGGTAAGCGGAACACAATAACTCCATTTTTTTATTAGTTATCAATTATCAATTATCAAAAATTTGAAATACGTCGCACCAAATTATTGCGCTTTTTTAATTTTACCAATAATGCTAATGAAACGTTAAAATTATTAAAAGTCAATGAGTTATACTCTACTCACAAGTTTTTTATAAAACCAAACTACAAGGATTGTATATAAAAAAGGATTTAAAAAACCTATAACGACAAGTGTCTGTTTGCGCATGTTTCGGCAGGCTCAGCAACCAAATTCAACAACATAATCGATGTAGATTTAAACTGGACAGAGAACTCACTAATCCTTTGTTATATATAATCCTTGTCGTTAACGGTTTTAATTTCTTCATATACAATCGCATTGAAGTTTGTCAGACTAAAAACTTGATCATCGAGTTATATATAAACTATCAAATTTTTATGGTTGCAAAGCCCAATTTCAGTTAGAAACCTTCAAGGTTTTTGCAACGCTTTACGGTTTTGCCCTTTTTTATTTCAGTTATAAACCTTCAATGTTTTTGCAACGCTTTACGGTTTTGCCATTTTTTTATGAACGTCTATAGCATTTTAAAGCGATAATTTTGCAAGAATCATTCACCATTCATCATTCATCATTCATCATTCATCATTCACCATTCATCATTCACCATTCACCATTCATCATTCATAGCGGATTTCTTAGCTCTCATTTTTTGGTGGTATGACTCTTTCCGGCACTAGCCCGTTGAAGCGTTTCTTTTTTGAAGTCAGTGTTAGCCCTCCATAGAAAACTCCTATCAAATAGGCAAAAATATGTCCTTCAGTGTTATCCATCCATAAAGAATTAACCAGACAGCCAACGGCTATTGTAACGACTAATCCTTGTGCCTTATGTGCCTGCGATATTTTTAAAGAGCCGGTTGTCTGCCACATCACGTAAAGCAAAAAAATAAAGAATCCAACACCAATCAACCCACATTGCACGGCTATCATTAAATATT
The DNA here is from genome assembly GCA_003646175.1 of Candidatus Parabeggiatoa sp. nov. 1. Classification (GTDB taxonomy): domain Bacteria; phylum Pseudomonadota; class Gammaproteobacteria; order Beggiatoales; family Beggiatoaceae; genus Parabeggiatoa. The sequence continues at coordinate 14,032 of QNER01000051.1, read as the reverse complement.
CACTGTGGGGATTAGTCGTCAGTATGATATCTTGGTGTTCTGCTAATTTTTGGTATTCGTAGGTAAAACTACCGGTGCCATGTCCAAATACTGGCTTTTGCGCGATTAATGTTAAGCTGTTTTTATAAAATTCCAGGCGTATTTTGGCAGAGGTGGGATTTTCCTTCGGTTGAGAAGTTTGCACACTTTCAGATAAATCATCAATTCTTTGCCGTAGCACATCAGACTGCATGTAAACCACGATGCTGAGAAGTACCAATACCACAATACCCAGAAAAACACCGCGTAACCGATAAGTTTGATAAAAAAATAGGAAGATTAAACAAAATAAAACCAGATAGCCGGTACGCCCAGCACTCATGAAGAGAATATTGTAGATGGCTAATAATACGATTATGGGAAGTAGCCAGTGCCACCCTTGCGTTTTATGCCACCATTGCACTGCCACAAAGTGGGTAGCCAGTGCCATTAATAAACCTTGAGTAATGTAGTTTTTAAAAATCGAAGGATTGTCTGGTATTCCTTTGCCAATCTGCCAGCCGGTGATAACGACAAGATAAGATAGGAATAATGTAATGCCCATCGCAGCGAGAAAAGCATAGAATCCCCATTGACGGGTGGTGCTATCACGAAAAATTAGAATAAACAACGGGATATACAAGAATTCCCGATATTTGCTCAATATTCGCCCTGCTTCAAAGAAAGACACTGGGGTGTAGAGAAAACCTAGTAGCATAACTGTGAAAAGTAGTACCGCTGCGACAGCAATAGGATGTTGACGCAAGCTGCTAAACTTTTGTTGATAGTGCCCTTCTGCCAATATGAGTAACAGCGCAAGGGGGCATAGAATATTGGTTAGGCTGGTGGAAATGGGAATAGATAAGCCAATGAGTATGGCTAAAGTGCGCCGTGTGGTGTCAAAAAATGCTGGCATGGTTTTGGTAGCTCAATAAATGAAGTCAACAAATAATGTTGTGGGTGTTGTGTGGGTGTTATCATTCGTTTCAGGCGAACCTTGTACGAAACCAAGCGTGATTTTACAGGAGTACAAGACGAACCTTGTGCGAAAAAACAGTGTGCGTGTTGTCAGGAGTACAAGGCGAACCTTGTACGAAAAAACGGCGTGCGTGATGATTGAAACGTGGGTAGTCCCTGCAAACTGATGCCAGTATTTAAAATCAATAACTTATATGAATGGGCAATAGCATATTTTAAAAGATTTTTTCTATGTACAGGACAAAAATTATAACCTATTGATTTTAAATTTATTTTGTGATGCTATCGCTTTTTTGCGATAGTATCACTTTTGCGAAATTAAGAAGCGATAACCACCAGCGCTATCGTTTGAGTGAGACTATTACCACAAACTTTTTCACGAGGGTTTGAGTGATACTATCGCCAAAAAAGCGATAGCATCACGGCTTGAACACTTTTTTGTCCTGTACATAGGTATTTTTTATCGTTTTTTGTATTAGGTTCATAATTTTACATTTTACCCATTACCTATTACCGATTTTAACAGTTCTATTGGTTTGTAGGGGCTATCAGTCGATAATGTTTTTTGCTCAACTCCCACCCAAATAAGCGTTCCAAACGCATCATCCAACGATGGCGACGCTCGCGTCGAGTGGGTTTATAGTTTGGATTGAGTTTTAAATGATGCGTGGCTTTTTCGGCTAACCAGTTTTGCATCACGCTAGGATGGCTGCCGTTAATTTCCGCCAATGCTTGTGAATCTATATTGTCATAGCCGTCAAATGGAGGTGGTGCATGTCCCCAATATTGGCTCACTTGTTGAATTTTAGTTTGCATGTTGGCGATAGCGCGTACATGTCCATAATGGTAAATCGGCACTTCGGCTAAGGCTGCGTAGGGATAACGCCCGCGTTTATTTTTATCCATGACAACAAAAAAAAGGCCGTCGGGCGAGTAATTGCGGATGCTATTGCGTATGACACGGGGGGCGCGGCGATACCAACCGGGGCTAATAGCTAACGTGTCAGGCGATCCATAAAAATGATAATAATCAAAGACTAATGCTTCTACTTTGGGATTATCAACGTATTTTTGCAAAGTGGCTTTGAGGATGGGAATATCTTTTTCATGCAACACTTCGTCGGCTTCCAAATAAAACGCCCAGTCGCCGCTGCAATTAAATTGGGCAATCATTTTTTGTTGGGCATAGACATAACCCCTATCTTGCATGGTTTCATTCCAAGTCGTTTCAATCACGCGCAGCTTGGGATCACCAATCGCTTGGATACGCGCTAAGGTGTCATCTTGTCCTGCCCCAACTGCCACCACTATTTCGTCACACAGTGGTAACAAAGAGCATAAACTTTCGATATAAGGATAGCCTAATAGTGTGCCGTTACGGATGAAAGTGAAGCCGCTGATTTTCATGGTAGGATAAACAAATAATAATGATTACAATAGATTGGTTATAACGACAGGGATGGGTTATAACGACAAGGATTGGTTATAAGAAAGGATAACAGTCCCTGATAATGACTACAAGGATTGGTTATAACGACAAGGATTGTTTATAAAACAGGATAACACTCGATGAGCAAGTTTTTGATGTTATTTGGCTTTATGGCAATCGTTTTTTGAGCGTTTTTATATGTAACTCATTTATTTTTAAATAATTTATTTTTTATGCACAAAAAAATAGCTGTTTACAAAAAACCTGTTCATCGAGTATAGCTCGATGTTCAAGTTTTTGACGTTATTTGGCTTTGCGGCAATCAGGTGCGTGTTTATACATGCAAATTCTTTATTTTTAAGGAAATAAGTTTTTGGTTCTAAATATTTTTTTTGAAATCAACGATTTATAAAAAACTTGATCGTCGAGTATAAGAAAATGAAAATATAGTATGTTCATATAATTAGCTTTCCTATATAAAACAAGGTTTATTTGATTGTAGACTGTCAATCAAACAATGTCTTTTTGATTTAAACTGTACACTGGAAAATGAAGGGTGCCTCAAAGTTAACGGATACTATCCTATCGAGCGGATAGCATCCGTTTCGTTACATGATTTTTCTGAAAAACTATAGAGTTAAAAATTATTCGTTATCAATTTTTCGTGGCTAACGTTTTTTTTGCACAAAAAAACGCGAACACAATTCACAATTTAAAAATCTTGTATTCATATCCCCGTTTTTTAGTCTATCTAAAATGAGGGTGAAAAATAATTGGGCGTTTGGCGGCAACTTTAACCTCGAATCCCGTTTGCAACCCTGTCCAAAACGTTTTCACCTATTTACCCAGATGAGCCAAACACGTATATGAGGAGATATGAAAAAAGTTTTACTGTTACTCAATGATCACGTTTTTAGTCTGACAATAATAACTTCAATGTGATTGTATATGAAGGGATTAAAACCTTTAACTACAAGGATTGTATATAAAAAAGGATTGGATCGTAAGCCGCCCAGTTTAAATCCGCCGAAACATACACTTGTCGTTGTCGTTTGTACTTGTCGTTATAGGTTTTTTTTAAATCCTTTCTTATATACAATCCTTGTAGTTTGGCTTTAGAAAAAACTTGATCATCGAGTGTTAGGAACTGGATATGTCGGAAAGATTTTTGCACAGTTAGCTGCAGATGAATTTCAGATATGCGTTTTCGATGCTTTTCCTGCCATCAAGGGATTCCCGGTATTGGATAAAGCATCTTTGGAGCTAAAAATGAGGTCAGATGTCGGCTAAAACCCACTCGCCAACTTAGGCAAGAAGGATGCCCTGGCAATCACATATCCTTCCATACCGCTTACGTTTCTTACACTCGACTCACAAGTTTTTTCTAAAAGCAAACTACAAGGATTGTATATAAAAAAAGGATTTAAAAAATCTATAACGACAAGTATTGTATATAAACAAGGCTTTAAAAAACCTATATTTATAAGTGTCTATTTTGGAAAATTCAACAACATAATCGATGTGGATGTCAACCAGACAGCGAACTCACTAATCCGCATCGATATAAAATGTTTGGGCAAGTTCAATAATATAATCGAGGCGGATTTAAACCGGGCGGCGAACGATCCAATCCTTTTTTATATACAATCGCATTGAAGTTAACGGTTTTAATCCCTTCATATACAAACAACCAGATGAAGTTATTATTGTCAGACTAAAAACGTGATCATCGAGTTACAGGATGTTGGGAACTTGTTTGAAATATCATCTCACTGGCTTGTATTTCCCAGAAATGCTGCCTGAGAATGCTCAAATATAAATTTATTTTTTTGCAGCATGAAATTAAAAAACAATCGTGTATTTGGGCACTTTAAAAGGCAAATATGGCAAATATTAATCTTAAAAGTAATTTATGGTACGTTGAATACATTACACCATGGCAGGTTGGTGTCTATGGTGTTACACAAGTACTTGTTCACAAAAAAACGCTCTATCAAGAAATGCAGATTGTTGAAATAGGTAAGCATGGTAAATGCTTAATCCTTGATGGACAATGGCAATCTTGTACCAGCGATGAATTTCTTTATCATGAAGCATTGGTACACCCAGCGATGATTTGTCATCCATCACCCCGAAAAGTCTTGGTATTGGGTGGTGGTGAAGGTGCGACTATTCGAGAAGTGCTACGTTGGAAAACCGTTGAACGAGTAATGATGGTGGATATTGATGGTGAGGTAGTCGAAGCGTGTCGTGAACACTTGCCAGAAATGCATCAAAATGCGTTTGATGATCCGCGTGTTGAATTGGTTATTGATGATGCCCTGCATGTTTTAGAGATTACTTCTGAGCAATGGGATGTTGTGATTTCTGATCTGTCTGATCCCTGTGAAGATGGCCCTTCATGTGAACTGTTTACCAAAGAGTATTTTGAGAAACTTAAGCGAGTTCTCGCACCTGAAGGTTTTTTAGTTATTCAAGCGGGTAACGTTGCTCCCATTGACATCAGTCTTCATGCTCGTATAGTGCGAACACTGAATACCGTTTTTCTTCATGTTCACTCTTATGCTTCATTTATTCCCATTTTTACTTTGCCTTGGGGGTTTGTTCTCTGTTCTTCTCAGCCCATTCAAACTCAACCTAACCCTGTTATCATTGATCAATTGTTAGCTGACAAAACGGTTGGTGGCTTTCAATTATTAGATGGCATTAGCTTGTTAGGTTTGTTACAGACACCGGTATACATTCGGCGCGCGATTGAGCAACAGACTCAAATTTACACTCTAACAGAACTGCCTGATTATCTTAAAATACATTCCAAATCAACAAATTAATGAGGCCTGTCGCTCGGATTTTCCAAGATTCTTAGACTCCAGGCGCAAAAATAAATCGGTTGGCTGGAGTCCAAGATTTATCTTGGCCTTCCAAACGTTGCAGAATCATCCAAAGTTTTTGGATAGGGTCTGAATAGGAGAAACTGATTTATGATACATCCCTACACCAAAGTCTTAAACTCTGATAATAATCGTGGTTCTGGTGTTTTTGCTACCCACTTTATTCCTAAAGGCACCCTTATTACGGTTCCCACTGAGGTTGATCAGGTTTTGTCTATGGAACAAGTTTTTGCGATGCCTTTGAGTGAAAGAGAATTTTTAGCCAAGTATGCCTATCTTACTAATGATGGTAAGTATGTTCTTCATCATGATCAAGCACGTTACATGAATCACTCGTGTGATTCAAATACCTTGACTGTTGTTGGTATAGATATTTGTATTGCTGTGCGTGATATTTTACCGAATGAAGAAATCACAGAAGACTATGGTTTATATTATGCTGATGACGATACATTTGAGTGTCTTTGTGGCAGCTTAAAATGTCGCCATAAAATTTGTGAAGATGATATCCAGCAACATGGCGATGAGTGGGATCATAAAATTGCTTCGGTTTTCCACTTGATTCCAACGGTAGAACAACCTTTATGGGGATTTATCTCTTCATCGCTACGAGAAGAAATTGAAGCGATATTAGCGAGTAATATTAGCTTTCCTTCATGCAAAGTATTAAAGTGTTCACCAGATTACCTTCAAAAAGCGGGTGAGTTACTTTGGCCTTCTACAGATTAACTTAACTGACGTTTCGCAAAATTATCTCGTTCCCACGCGTGACGCTCATCGTTAGACACGGTTAAGTTATTGAAGTAAAAGCGTATTATGTAGGGTGGGCTATCTTTTTTGCTGGCTTATGGTGGGCAATAAAAAGACTTTGCCCACCCTACATTTAACGACATTTTGACTTATGTATAACGATGAGCATGTTGCGTGGAAATGTTGAACACTGCGTGCGAATTTAGCTTTTCCAAGATACTGGGATTCCATCACTCACTTTGTAAGACTACCGCTTTTTTGAATCTGAATGCTCTTTTAAAGGGTCCATCGCATTCCTTAAACCAAATAAAAAGCCCGCAAAATCTATCATGATTGAGGTTGCCAGTCCGGTGTTTAAAAAGAATACACTACCAATATTAATCACGCCCAACTTTTCCGCAGTTTAGCTTCTAAATTTGTTGACAGTTCAAATAATTGACAAATTTTATCAAGTTCCCCATCGGTTAAGATAATTTGAGCCAGATCAGTTGCAATGGTTGAGGCCCCCTTTAATGAAATAGAAACCTGCGCTTTTTTCATGGCGATTGAATCATTCACACCATCCCCAACAAAACAAACAGTTTTGCCTTCTTTTTGGAGTTGTTCAACAATATCGGCTTTTTTCTCTGGAAAAATATTGTAGAAGTAATGATCGACTTCTAGCCATTTGGCTAATTTTTGGGTTGGTTGCTTATGATCACCAGAAACAATGTAAATGTGTTTAATGCGTTGCGTCCGTCATTTTTTTATCATTTTTTTCACATTTGGACGGATTGTACTTTGAATTTCAATCGCACCACATAGTTTGTTATTAACCGCAACCATGACTAAAGAATGACCTTCAAGATAAGAAGATTCCATCTCTTGCTGGATTGTTTCTGGCATCAAAATATCTTCTCTTTCCATAAAACGAACACTACCTACCCGAATAATTTGATTTTCTATATTCGCAAGCACACCATAACCGATTTGATATTGAGACTCATTGATATCAATCAATGGCAGTTTTAACGTTTCAGCTTTTGTTAAAATAGCCTTGGCAATCGGATGGGTCAATTTTCTCTCAACCGTGGCGGCGTAGGTTAAAACTTCTGTTTTAGTATAGCCTTCGCCAACAATAATGCGTCCAACGGCCGGTTGTTCCTGAGTCAAAGTCCCCGTTTTATCGAATACAATCGTATCTACTTGAGGCAATCCTTCAAGCGCACGTCCATCTTTTATAAAAATGCCGTCATGAGCTGCTAATTTAAGATAATTAAGCGTTCCAAGTGGTGCGAGTAAACGAATCCCATCCCCAAAACTGCTATAAAACGCCGCTAATGCTTTTTGAGGATCAGAGAAAACCAGTGCTACTCCCGTCATTGCTAACACTGGAATAGCTGATTTATCGGGGTATTACTTTTGAACGCTGCCGTATTGCTTAGAATTTGCCCAATCTTGGCAATAACCGTTTCGTTGCCAGCTTTTTCGACTTTAAGGTCTACTTTCCCGGCAACAATAAGGGTTGAAGCAAACACTTTATCGCCAATGGCTTTTTCAGCCGGTTGAGACTCTCCGGTTAGCGCATGTTGGTCAATTAAAGCATTTCCCTGAATAATAATGCCATCAACAGGAATCATTTCACCCGTATTAACAACCACAACATCACCACAATTCACTGCCTCAAGTGGTGTTTCAATTTCAACGCCATTTTTTAAAATCCATACGGTATGAGGTTGTTGTTCAAAAACATCAGTCAACGCTTGTTCAGATTCGTCCCGGATTTTGGTAATCACTTTTTGATCAACATGATAAAAAAAGATATCCAATGCGCCTGCTGCATATTGTCCGGTTGCTAAACAGAGAATATTAATTAATGTATCAATGACATACGAATATACTCTTTGGTTTTCCAGCAATGACTGTTCCGCTTTTTTGAAACAAGGAATCGCTGTATAGGTGAACAGAATAAGATTTAACAAAGCCAGCGGCGGATAAAAAAATTGTCTAATCACCGCTATGCCCATAAAAGCACCACTCACTTTCAAATAAGGGTTGTGCTTTTGTTCAACTTGCTCTTTAATAATTTTTTCTTGAGGTACTGGTTGCAATGGTTTGGTTTTTTTTTATTTTGATTGGTTTTTTTGACACATTTTGTGGTTGATTATTTTCAAAAAGCCTAACTCCGACATATCCAATAAACAGAATTCCTACTTCAAATAACATGTCAACAATATTCCTATTCAATTAATTTTGGCTTGGGACTGTTCAATAAAATAATTCATTCAGAAAGGCATTTCATGATAATTATAGATGTTCAGATAATTAACTGGTGTTACGCGCATTGCTTCGGCGATGCCACCGTGCAATAAAGCGGAAAGTTCCTGACCTGGATGATGTTTGGTGAAAGGGCTGCGCGGGGGCAACCGGGGCTTACGCAAGCTCAATGTAGGGGCCGACTCATTTTGAAGTGTTATGCGTCATAAGAGTTTTTAAATGAAATGCGAAGCCCGTTATTCGCTATTCGCAATTTGAAATTATTGATGGCCGTGAAATGTAAATGCGAAGGTGGTTATTCGCTATTCTTGGTTTAAGAATATTCATGGCCGTTAAATGAAAGGGGCAACCGCGAGGGATTGCCAATATAAAAGCTCAATGTAGGGGCAATCCGGTTGCCCCTGTGGACTTATTTTGAAGCGTAGTGCGTAACATCAGTTAAGTCAAACAAACGCTTAGTTTTATCCTTTTTTAGAAACAATCCTTGTCGTTATTATCAGGGGCTGTTATCCTTTTTTATAAGCAATCTTTGTAGTTATTGTTTAAAGACATCACATAAATCCGCTTTTTTTACGAAATAGAATGACTTGCGGCCTTCATGATTTGGTTGACACCACCCCCAAAATAATTTATATACAGAACGTATTTCATTTAGGATAAAAATGAATGGTTGCTATTAAACGTTGCTATTAAACCGTAGAAAAGCCCATTCTTCTTTTTTTTTCATTATTCCTTTACAATTCGTTTACGTCACAATTCGCTATAGAAGTTTTTCTAGCAAACTTCTATAGCGAACACAATTCACAATTATATATAAGGACTATTTGCCTTGAAAAAAGAATTTAACCGTAGAAAAGCCCATTCTTCTATGCTTTTTTCATTATTCCTTCACAATTCGCGGCTCAATTTTTTTGTGCCCAAATTTAGTCGCAAACACAATTCACAATTATATAAGGACTATTTATTTTGAAAGAAGAATTTAGCCGTATCAAACGTCTCCCCCCTTATGTTTTTAACATTGTTGGGGAGTTAAAAATGCAGGCACGCGCACAGGGGGAGGATATCATCGATTTTGGCATGGGCAACCCTGATCAGCCCACCCCTCAACCTATCGTTGATAAATTAGTTGAAGTCGCACAGCGCAAAGATACTCACCGCTATTCTGCCTCTAAGGGCATTCCGCGCTTGCGTCGCGCTATCACTCGCTGGTACGCACAACGTTATGATGTGTCTTTGAATCCAGAAACGGAGGCGATTGTCACTATCGGCTCTAAAGAGGGTTTAGCCCATTTGTCTTTGGCAACGATGGGGCCCGGGGATTCCGTGTTAGTGCCCAATCCGTCCTATCCTATTCATCCTTATGGTTTTGTGATTGCCGGGGCCGATGTACGCCATGTCCCTTTGATTCCGGGGGTTGATTTTTTTGCCGAATTGGTCAAAGCCATTACCGATTCATGGCCGCGCCCAAAAATGTTGGTGCTGAATTTTCCAGCTAATCCGACAACGCAGTGTGTTGAGCTAGAATTTTTTGAACAAGTCGTTGAAATTGCGAAGAAACATGAAATTTGGGTCATCCATGATTTGGCTTACGCGGATATTGTTTTTGATGGCTATGTTGCACCGTCGATTTTGCAAGTCCCAGGGGCGAAAGATGTGGCGGTTGAATCCTTTTCTTTATCCAAGAGCTATAATATGCCTGGTTGGAGACTAGGCTTTATGTGTGGTAATCCCACTTTGATTGCAGCTTTGACACGCATAAAGTCTTATCTTGATTATGGCACATTTACACCCGTTCAAGTCGCTGGTATCACTGCGCTAGAGGAGTGTCAAGATTATGTGCCTGAGATTCGGGATATGTATTGTGCACGGCGCGATGTGTTGTGTGATGGTTTGAATGCGTTAGGATGGGCGGTGGAAAAACCAAAAGCTACGATGTTTGTATGGGCACCGATACCTGAACAATATAAAGCGATGGGTTCATTGGATTTTTCCAAGAAACTGTTAGCAGAAGCGAAAGTGGCGGTGTCGCCGGGCATAGGTTTTGGCAATTATGGGGATGAACATGTGCGGTTTGCGTTGATTGAAAATCCTCATCGCACCCGTCAAGCCCTGCGTGGAATTCGGGATATGTTTAGGAAAGATAAACCAGATTGATTTTAGAATTGGGAATCGGGAATTGGGAATTGAGAATTATATTCAGTATGGCGAACAACAAAAGAAGTAAGTGCTATAGATGTTCAGATAATTAATTTCACAAGTCGAAGTTAACGGTGACTCAACCATCGAAGGATAGCAGCAGTGAAGTTACGTTATTTTGCACCAAACACGGATAGCATCCCTAAAAAAGGGATACTATCCGTAAAAAAAATTTATGTCTAGGCACTTACCTTATTTAGTATATCCCCTTTTCGCTATCCCCTTTCGCTTTCACAACAATAGGAGAATATATGTTAAATCCGGTTAAAGTTGGCATTTTGGGATTAGGTACGGTTGGTGGTGGCACTGTGCATGTGTTGCAGCGTAATGCTGAGGAAATTGCTCGCCGTGCTGGGCGGGGTATTGTTGTCACCCATGCTTGTGCTAAAGAATTGAATAAAACGCATCCGTATAGCACCGATGAAATGGTGCTGACGACGCAACTCTCTGAGGTGGTGAGTAACCCTGAAGTGGACATTGTTATTGAACTGTTAGGGGGTACCACCATAGCGCGAGAGATGATGTTGCAAGCTATCGCCAATGGTAAACATGTGGTGACGGCTAATAAAGCGTTGATTGCTAAACATGGCAATGATATTTTTGCAGCGGCGCAAGAAAAAGGGGTGATGGTGGCTTTTGAAGCGGCTGTCGCCGGGGGCATCCCGATCATTAAAGCGGTGCGCGAAGGGTTGGCGGGCAATAAAATTGAGTGGATCGCAGGCATTATTAACGGCACAAGTAATTTTATTTTGACTGAAATGCGCGATAAAGGCAGTCAGTTTGCCGACGTGTTAGCCGAAGCACAGCGTTTAGGCTATGCTGAAAGAGATCCCGCTTTTGATATCGAAGGCGTTGATGCTGCCCATAAATTGACTATTTTAGCGTCTCTGGCTTTTGGTATCCCGTTGCAATTTGAGAAGGTTTACATGGAAGGGATTACTAAAATCTCACCAGAAGATGTCCAATATGCCAGTGAATTAGGCTATATAATCAAACACTTAGGTATTACTAAGCGTACTGACAATGGTATTGAATTACGTGTGCATCCGACTTTGGTTCCCAATAAACGTCTGTTGGCTAACGTTGATGGGGTGATGAATGCGGTTTTAGTGCAAGCTGATGCACTTGGACAATCACTTTATTATGGTGCGGGTGCCGGCGCATTGCCGACGGGTTCATCTATTGTTGCCGATTTAGTGGATGTTACGCGCACACTGACAACAGATCCGGGCAATAGAGTGCCACATCTTGCGTTTCAACCGAATGCGTTGGTGGATTTGCCGATTTTACCCATAGAAGAGATAGAATCTTCTTATTATCTGCGGCTATCAGCGTGGGATAAGCTTGGCGTAATGGCACAGGTGACAAATATTCTCAGTGACAATGGTATTAGTATTGAGGCCCTTATCCAAAAAGAGCCGATCTGCGGTGCGGCTCATGTGTCAGTGGTCATGCTCACCCATAAGGTGGTGGAAAAACAAGTGAATAAAGCCATCCAAACGATTGAAAAGTTAGACGGTATTAGTGGACAAGTAACCCGAATTCGTTTGGAGATGTTGGATGGGTAAGGGGGAAAGAGGAGCGCTCCAAGGGAAACAGGCAATTCCCAGTTCATAATTGATAATTCCCAATCCCCAATGAGAAGGAGTTTTATAATGGAGCTAACTACCCCGAAAGGTGAGGTGTTTCATAATTATATTGTTGGTCCGGAAAACGCAACTAAAGCGGTGTTGATTATCCACGATTGGTGGGGCTTACTTGATTATAACCGAGAGTGGGCTGATCAATTTGCACAATTAGGTTATCGCGCCATGGCTATTGATTTGTACAATGGCTATCACCCGGTTGATGCCTTCGATGCGGGTGAACACATGCGTCGCATCGGCATTGACACCGTCTATAATAAATTACAAACTGCCCTTATGACATTACAAGCCCCTAACCGTAAAGTCGCTGTTTTAGGATGGTCTTTCGGTGGTTTACAAGCACAACATGCCGCTTTGCGATATCCTGACATGGTCAATGCTATGGTGTTGTTTTACAGCCGAATTATTTTGGACAAACACAATGGTGAAACCTTAAATGGCCCGGTGTTAGCTATCTTTTCCGAAACGGAGCGTACTTGGCCAGACAAACAAGTGGCTCTAGAACAAGCTATGGTTGAAGCCAATAAAATCGTGGAATGCCGTAGCTATGATGCTGAACATGGTTTTGCCAATCCCGAGAGTTCTCGCCATGATAATGAGGTGACTAAGGAAGCTTGGCAAGTGACAATTATGTTTTTAGACAAGTATCTTGCATAACTTTGGTTGAGATGATGATTCAGTTTGGAAAGTTTTTGATAATATGCGTAGGCGCATTGGCCTGTGTGTCTTGTGCAATACCGCCGACTCGTCCCCCTAAACCAGATACGACAATTGACAAACCCGATATGCCGCAGGCATCTGCGGAAAGTGTGCCTACGCCCCCATTCCCAACTCGGCCAACAGTCTCTCCCCCTGTGCCCGCAAAGCCACCAACGTCACCGGCAGTCAGTACGCCTGCAAAGCCACCAATGCCACCGGCAGTCAATATACCTACAACTGGGATGGCAGTCGCACGGTTGCCAGCCTCCCTCGTTGCGCTGCGCGATATACCGGCTGTGCCTGGGGGTATTGCTTGGCTATCGTTGCGTAGCGAAAGCGATACTCCACCCAATATAACTTATCAACAACAACGGGTGGTGTGATCAAGTTGTGATGCTATCGCGGTTTTTGGCGTGAGTCACACTTTTTGAATAGGAGCCCATTGTGATGCTATCGCGGTTTTTGGCGTGAGTAACACTCAAACAGCAGTGTAGCCCCGAAAGTGATACTATCGCAAAAACCAGCGATAGCATCACAGATTCATCAACTTTTGTCCTGTACATAGAAAGTTAGTTAAAAAACGCCAAGTAGATTTACAACGCATTCAACAGGAACGCGAGCTTATTAAGGCCGCTTTGGCAACCCCATGGCGGGCTACGCCAACGTCGCCCCTCCCGTTAATGCAGCCGGTAAAGGGACGCTTTACCAGTTCGTTTGGGGAACAAAGCTATTTCAACGGACAGCGTCGTAACCCGCACACGGGTTTAGATATTGCGGCGGCACTGGGAACGCCAGTGGCGGCCCCCGCGGCGGGCAAAGTGGTGAACACCGGCCATTATTTTTTTACGGGTGAAGCGGTTTGATTGACCATGGTCAGGGGGTTGTTACTTTGTATGGTCATCTTGATACGATGGCGGTGTCCCCCGGAGATATTGTTTGTTAAGAGGGGACAAAAAATTATTGGAAGGGTTGGCAAGACTGGATGTGAGAAAGGCTATCACATTTGCATTGGGGCGTGAGTTTGAATCAAACTATGGTTGATCCAAAGTTAGTAATGCAGTAAACTACACAAACAATTGCGATTTGCGAATTTATCGATGGGAGTAAAAAAACCAAATCCCCCAGTCCTCTTTACGAAAGGGGGATTAGGGGGGGGGTTGAATGGTCAG
>QNER01000050.1 GCA_003646175.1 Candidatus Parabeggiatoa sp. nov. 1 | reverse complement strand
TCCTTTTCTATAGTAAAGGCGTTTTATTCCGCAACTGAACGAAGCAGTTCATCATATACAATTAGCAGACGGGAAAATGTTTATATCTACATTTCTAGCCGCCATTATTCCCTGCTTAATCCAAACACGAGACATATTCTCGTGTCCAAATGGGTAAGTTATGCTTTTACTGAGTAATACAGTAAGGGTAGCCTTTCAACCCTATAAATAACATAATTGTAATTCCTAATATATTGGAATCCTTCCTATTGGCCTAATTGCTTTAGGTTTCTAGGAAAACGTGTCGTCACCATTTGTCTATATTGTCAACATAAGTGGATATTTTTTTAGACTATATCTTCATGCACCGCTTTCTTATGTTCTCCACAATATACCAGAGCGCACAGAAAATCCGTGAAAATGTATGTTCATTATAATAGCTTCGCTAAATCATACAAATATATATATTAAGGTTATTTAATTTACCCAATAAAAATCAAACACTTATATTTTAAGCGTTTTGACTGTCAGAATTTTATTTTTTAATAAATTTTATCAATATAATTAATAATTTTTGAATAAACCGTGTCATTGGGGTGAACAATCGTAACAATGTTCTCCTGAACTCTATTACAAATGAATTCCTGAACTTTTGCGAATGGAGGTATTAGAGTTAATACCGAGTTAACGTAACCCATTGATTTGCCAAAGTAGCATTCACACAAGTTTAATCAAATCAAGCACTTAATATTAAATCGGTATAATGTCTATTGTACAAGCTCAATTATTCTTACCGGCTACAGCGACTCATATGTCAATGTGACTATTTTTTTATTCTAACATTAATTTGATAATGTCACATTACCCATCTCACAAGCTTTAGCTGCATGAATTACCCCACGCCGCTGGGTAATTCCATCCATTTTATTCGTTAACTCAATAACATCAATGGGTTATTAAGAAAAGTTAAAGTGTCAAATCAATTGTAACTCATTGATTTTTAATACCGTGCGATTGCCCTACCCCACGCCGTGACTCTAATGTGGCATTGCCAAGATAATGAAGTTTAGGAGCAGCGACGAAATAACACACCCTTTGCATCCCCCCAAGATGGGACTTGCTACGCACGGTTTTATTCCCATAGATAGAGAAGTTAAAGGTATGTTTGGGGTTTTTCGTTGTTCCTTATTTTTTTAAATAACTGATGTTACGCACATTCATGAGAACGAAGTCACAGTGCAATAAAGCGCAAGTTCCATACCATGATGATGTTTGGTGAAAGGGCAACCGCAAAGGGATTGCCCCTACATTGAGAGATTGTAGGGGCAATCCTTTCGAGGCAAAAGTTTTTGCGCGCAAAAACTTTTGCCTCGAATATGGTTGCCCTTCTGGACTCATTTTGAAGTTGTGTGCGTAACATGAGTAAATAATTGAAATATTTGGATTATATCGATTATTCATAAGGACTAGTGCACGATCGCGCAAGGAACCGTACCACCCCAACGCCAACGGCTAAAGCCGTTGTCTAAAAGCTCAAGTACCCTAAAGGGCACTGCAAGAGGGTTAGTCGGCTTTAGCCGACTTTAGCTTTCAGACAACTGCTTTCGCGCCAAAATTTTTGCGCGCAAAAACTTCTTTGCTACAAGCTGTTGGCTGGGGGGGGTATGGAAACTTCCGCTTTACTGCACTAGCCCTGCACCAAATTTCAACTCCCATTTTTTTTCCTACCGGGAATTTGGCTACTTTTCTAAGCTGTGACGCTTTGTAATTTTTTTTGTCTGAGAAATTTGTCAAACTCAAGATTCCTCGCATTTGCTCGTCATGAAAGGCTAAGTAGGCTGTCTCGCCTTTCGTTCCTAACCGTAAACGCAAGTTCCGAATCGCAAACCCGGGAATTTTAACGGATTGATTAAAAAAAATATACAGAGTTCCCCAGAAAATTTTTTTCCTTTTTGATGGGAAGTAATAGGTTTGAGCTAATAGATATCGATCCCAAGCATTAGGTAGTTCCTATAAACCAATGGAGGTATTAAAAATCAATAAGTGACAAAAACGAGTGGGGGAATGAAGGATGAACACTGCTCAGTCATTTGAGAATTGGATTTTTTTAAAAGTTTAAACCGCCCAATAACCTAACGAAAATCAAACCATTGAAATATGAACGCTGTTCAGTTAATAAGTGCTAATGGGCGGACTATTTTTTTAACTCACTGATTTTTAATAATATTGCTCTGTAGGGACTACCAAGAAACATGTACCACCAATAAGATCTTCACCAAAAGCGAAAAAAGATTGCGCCAACGGGAAATGGCAAAACTAAACGATAAATATTTTATTAAACAGTCACTTATATGAATAAACACTTTTTGGTACTTTTCAAACAAAGCCCTCCGGGAAAGCCAATGGTGGCATTTCCCAAATCATGTGCTATGTGATAGTTGTTTGTTTCAATTTCTATGAATTGTTCATCAAACTCTTTTTCAGATCCCATGTTTTTCAGTCCTTTTTTTAGATATCAATTATCAATGAAAATGTCTAGGAAAGTGGCCAGTGTAATTATGAATAACTCATTCAAATTCCTAATCCCCAAATCCCAATCAAATTGCCAGCTGCACGATAGTGGTAACCACAACCACTTTTGGATCGGTTTTGAAGTTCTCGAATTGCCAACGAAGTTTCGCCTCATAATGAAGGAACATCGTTAGTAAACCTAACCCAGACTCGCTTTGATTGCTTTCTTTTAAATTGTTTTTTAACTGTTCTACCCACAATTCTTGCGGATCGTTATTTGTCAACTTTTGGAGTTTAGCTTGAAACACTGCCATAGTATGAAGGGAAATACTATTGGTGACGAAGAATAGCAAATTGTCACTATACAAGCGGAGTTTAATGCGAATCGAATGCTGTGAGGTTTTGTCATTAAACTTCATCGCATTTTCCAACAACTCATTGGCAATATAGCTTATGGTATTCTTGAGTTCTTCTTGTTTTTCAACATCAAAGGGAAGGAAAGTTGTCAAGTAGTCAGCTAAAAAATCCGCCGATAAGCTATTATTTCGCCATCGTTGACTGAATGGTATGGTGGGGCTAGGTAAAATTTCTAAAACAATCTCTTCTTGATAATTAGGTGGCTCGTTAATCACATCACCGAATGTCTGAATCATAAGCCCAATTTCCTCTTATACACTTTTCTGTTACTGTATCAATAACGTAATATTATCAAAACGCTGTTGTTCACCCATCTTTTGTAGCATCTTGTTGTATACACACTTCAGGGCACTTCGTTCCCCAGAGTTCCCCAGAGTTAAATTGAATTTTTCATCCCAATTCAAAGAAAAAAAGCTCAATTTATGACGCTGGTAAGTATATCGGCTTTCATAAAATATGATTGTCACAGATTTTGGGGAGGCTTTGTTCATATCGATAGGGGAATGGGATAGGGCATTTATTGTTTTTACTCCTAATTTTTCAATGCTTTAAATTCTTTACAGTTAGAAACCTTCAAGGTTTTAGAAACGCTTTACGGTTTTGCCCTACATTTGCTAATAACGCAATTGCCTTGACAGTTAGAAACCTTCAAAGTTTTGGAAACTTTGAAGGTTTTGCCCTAATAAATGAAAAAATCCCCCTAACTCCCCTTTGCTAATAACGCAATTGCCTTGTAAAAAATATGGAGTAAAACATGTTCATCAAGTAAGTCAATTTGGGGAAATCGCTGCACATTTTCTAAAAAATACTGTCACTTATTGTACATGAGTTAATAAAATGACTGGAAAAGTCAATGTATTATTTTCACGCTTGATTCCTAAGTCTTGAATTCTTTCTCTTCATCAAAGGGTTCAACTCCCGTTACATAATGAAATTCACCCTGCCCACATGTTTTGTCAAGTTGCTTGAGGATTTTCTTTGATTTTTCAGGCGTGTCAAAAGGCCCGATCACATATAAAGGTTTGCCATCCTTCCCAAACTCAAAGTCTTCTGGGCACTCGTCGGCCTTTGTATCACCAAAAACCATTTTCGCCTTTGTGTAATCAGGAACGGGGGAAAAGCCCAAGTTTTTGGCATAAACCGCGCAATCCTCAATGAGTTTCCTAGCACAGGCGGGAGAAATCGTTTGCATACTTTCATGCTCCCCAAGTTCCCACAATTTTTGCCTATATTCTTGCAATGTGAATTCGGCAAAAAATGCATTTTTCACCCCCAAACAAAAAACATCCAACATAAAAAAACTAACCCCAATATCACCATTGGGCATTTTTCTCGCTATGACGACAGTACCAATGCCGAGTTCAAATAATTCGCTGGGGGCAAGACATTCATATATAGGTACATTTTTGAAGGCAGCTTGGGAAAATAGACCACCGAATTTATCAACCATTTTTTTAGCCGAAACCATAGCCTTACGTTTGACTTTCTTTTTGGCAAGTTGTTTTTGCCTTCTCTGTGGAGAAGTCGCCATTAGTTTTCTCCTTTTATGAGTTTATTCAATAGGATACAATCTGTTTGAAAGTGTATGTGTTGTACTTGAAAACGGATGCTATCGCTTTTAGCAATGTCCAAAACAGCGCATGTCATTGAATCATTATAAAATTCAATCTTACACTACCACTAAAACATACGAAAGGCGGTGAGTCCCCAGAAACATAAGCTGGTGAGTTAAAATATTCTAATCAGTGTCCATCCAGAAACGCCAATTTCTAACAAAATGTCATTTCGAGCTTTGCTCAGAAATCTGGCCTCACCCTAAGATTTTGTACTGAACTGAAAACTCCGGAAAAGTATGCAAGTCATTGATTTTAGGTGACGAATTTCTATGTAAGTCATTGAATTTATTAGATGCCAAAAAGTTCTCCGGAGTTTTCAGTACTGAAGTTTAAATGACATGAAAGTTGAACAAGTTTCCGGATAGACACTAATTATATATATGAGTCCCTGTAAGATAAGTCTAAATGACATATTATAGTAATGGGTAATGGTACATAGGTAATAGGTTAATGGCACGCACGATAGAAATTTTGGTTGTGCAAGAACAGCCAAGGGCGTTGCACGCACCTTCGGTGCTAAGTTTTAAAGCACCGAAGGTGCGAAATTAATATAGCCAGTGTAACTACCTGGAACTTTAATTCCTATCGTGCGTGCCATTAGGTAATAGGTCATCAGTAATGGGCATTGTTGATGAAAAAGAGGCAAAAATATATAACCTATTGAATTAATTTAAAATGGTTTGGTGTTTCTTAAAAACACTATTACCCATTACCCATTCGCTTTTATCCATTTTTTGAGCCCAAAAAACTAACTGATAAAAACGAACCCATTACCACTTACCAACAAAAACGACTACTCGATGGAGACTCATATAGGCATTATTATCGGATAAATCCTTGACAAACCTCATTCATATTTTACGGATGCTATACCTCGAAGGGATAGTATCCGTTTTAACATTTTTGGTTATCGCCCAATCAATCGAGTCATCGCGCACTGTAAGCCACTGATTTTTAATACCTACATTGATTTATAGGGACTGGATTTAAAGGTGCTTGTCAAATTAAGGTAAAATTACCACCTTAACTCACTTACCCTTGGAATTGGGGTCGAGGCAAAAGTTTTGGCGCGAACACAATTTTCATCACCCCACCCTACACCCCTTGCATCTTTTTTTTAGAACTTTCCACGGCTTGATTCCTCTTAAAAGAGGGGTTATTAAGGGCAATATTTTCACCAAATAATGCACTATATAATAGAGTCATTTAATTCATTCCCTAAAAATAAAACACTTATTTTTTTTATTTTTTTAGTGTTCTGACGGACATAAATCTATATTTAATTCATTTTCAATCACTTATATTAATAACAACAATTAAGACAAGCGTTTTTGCGAAGGTATTGTAGGGGTGTGTTATTTTTTTTGAAGTCTTATTGCCCAATCAATTGAGTCATCGCACACTGTAATCGACTGATTTTTAAAACCGGTATTGATTTGTTGGGACTGGATTCAAAGATACTTGTCAAATTAAGGTAAAATGACTACTTTAATTTACTAACCCTTAATCATTAATAATCGGCAATTGGTAATTAATAAGTAAGAATTTATTGTTATACTTACCACCGTCATAAATTGAGTTTTTTTTATTTTTCGATCCTAAAATAACTCTTTGAATTTTAATGATAAATTAAATTTAACTCTGGGAAACTCTGGGGAACGAAGTGCCCTGAAGTGTGTAAATTTGTAACGCTAACTTGTTACCATCACTACCCTACAACCCATTATCATTATTAGGTAACTCCAAAAAATTAGCATACCAGAAAACACGCCCAAATCTTCCCAACCCCGAAGGGGTTTTCAGGCCTGAAAATGTGAATAGCCCCAGGTGCAACCTGGGGAAAAATCCCCCCCCCGCTGGTATATTATTATTTGGGAGTTACCTTAGGAAAAATTCCGCGCGAAACCGCACCGCACAGTTCAAAAACATCGAAGGTTTTTACCAAAAACATGAAAAGTATATCTTCAATGATCACGTTTTTGATGTGGCATTTTAGGATTCCCCCTTTTTCTAACGCGCGAAGCGGAATTTCGCGGATTACTGTGTTTCTCAAGCCAAAATGGTTTTCCGAACCGTTTTTAGTAAAATAACTTAAAAATAAACTGGTTATTAACAAATCAAGTGGTTTATGAAATATTCGGGCTAAGGGGGAACCAAAAAACTTGATTATTGAGTATATCTATGACTAACAATTTATTTATACCACATTCAAGAGGAAAAATATGTCAGCACTCGTACTGACTCGTAGCGGCTATGCTGAGCCTGGCACTTCCTTAAACTTTCCAACCGGCAAGTGGCGACAATTAATAAGGCCTGAACATCGTTATCAAATTGCCCCCTGTCATCATGCCTGCCCCGCAGGCGAAGACCCTCAAGCGTATCTGGCAGAAGTGCAAGCAGGGCATCTTTATGAAGCTTGGAAAACGATAGTCGAAATCAATCCTATACCCGCCATTACCGGCCGCGTTTGTCCACACCCCTGTGAAACCGTTTGTAATCGTGGGCAATATGACGAAGCCGTCGCCATTCATGCGGTAGAACGTTTTTTAGGAGATGAAGCCATCAAAAAAGACTGGGCTTATCCGGTTGAGCCGGTTGACCCTTCGGCCCCCGAAATCGCTATTGTTGGTGCCGGGCCGGCCGGCTTATCAGCAGCCTATCATCTCGTCAAACGCGGTTATCGTGCCACTATCTTTGATGATCACCCCGAAGCGGGTGGCACTTTACGCACGGCACTACCACCTTACCGTTTGCCACGTTCAGTGCTAGATGCAGAACTGGAACGATTATTGGCACTGGATGGTATCACTTTTCAACCGCACACCCGTTTGGGACGGGATATGCATCTTAATCAATTGCAAGAACAATATATGGCCGTCTTTCTCGGACTTGGTGCCCAACGTAGTATGGAATGGAGCATTGACGGCGTTGTGCCACGCGATTTACACTCAGGCTTTGATTTGCTCAAAGAATGGGTAGACATTGGTACTGTGCCCACCCCCAAGAGTGTCGCTGTCATTGGTGCGGGTAATACTGCTGTCGATATGGCACGAGTGATGAAACGAGCAGGAGTACCAGAAGTCTATATCATCTCTCATAAGCCAATTCCAAAGCCCGGCATCCCAGTCGAAGATGCGATGCCGGCGATTCCTCGTGAAGTTTATGAAGCTTTAGAAGAAGGCGTTATCATCCATGAGTATCGGGGTTTGCGTCGTTTGATTTTGCGGGGCGAGCGTGTAGTCGGTGTTGAGCTGGTACACATGAAAAAACTCATGCAGCCTAGCGGTAAACTCAAGCGGATTGCCTTTGAAGGCACTGAAACGGTTCTGAATGTCGAACAAGTCATACCCGCTGTGGGGCAAGTCATAGATCCGACTGGGATAGAAAGATTAGCCGGCAACAACTCTCATTTGAAAGTGGATCATTGGGGACAAATTGAAGGACAATTGGGTATATACGCGGGTGGTGACATCACAACCGAAGGGGGGACTGTTACAGCAGCCGTGGGTCATGGACGACGCGCCGCTTTGGGCATTGATTATGTGTTACGGGCACAGGCCTTGCCGGAAATAGCAGAGGTCACGCCGATTCCGTTTGAACAACTGAATATGCATTATTATGAATTGGGCTCGTGTGTTCAAGAGCCAACACTTCCCGTTGAGCAACGCACTGGCGATGAAGAAATTACAACTACTTTAAGTGCACCTTTAATTGCAAAGGAAGGCCAGCGGTGTTTCTCCTGCGGCGATTGCTTGGCTTGCGATAATTGTTGGATGCTCTGTCCTGATTCGGCCGTACTCAAAACCAAAGAGTTGGCGAGCGATGGTTCCAACTACGTCTTTGATTATGAGTATTGCAAAGGCTGTGGACTGTGTGCGAATGAATGCCCTTGTGGGTATATTCAGATGGTAGATGAAGCCGCTTAAGACATGACAGTTTCAAATAATTAATTTCAGTTAGAAACCTTCGAGGTTTTGGAAACCTCGAAGGTTTTACCCTAAATTATTTTTCAGCAACGTCTATAGATATTCAGATATATAAATAACGATTGACTCTTTAACTCTAATCACTCATATGAATAAAACAACTTCATCTAAAGACACTCTCTTGATTATTGACGATACGCTACAACAACAGCTTATCCAGCAAAATCAGCTGTTGCAACCAGAAATAGTAAAACGTCAATTATTAGAAGAGGCTTTGCGTGAAAGTGAAGAACGCTTTGAACTTGCTATGCGCGGTGCCAATGAGGGTTTATGGGATTGGAATCTTGAAACCAATAATGTTTATTATTCGCCACGCTGGAAACAGATACTAGGCTATACTGAATCTGAATTGAGTAGCCATGCTGATGAATTCTTTAAGCGATTACACCCAGATGAGCAACGATCAACCAGAGAGAAAGTCACAGCCTATCTTGAGAAAAAGATAGCCACTTATGAAATCACTTTCCGTATGCAACACAAGGAAGGACACTATGTTTGGATTTTGTCGCGTGGCATTGCTGTTTTCAATGAACAGGGTAAGCCCATTCGTATGGTAGGCACTCATAAAGACTTGACGGACCAAAAACCGACTGAAAAAGCGCTGCATCAAGCCAAAGAAGTTGCCGAAGTAGCCAATCGTGCCAAGAGTGCCTTTCTTGCCAATATGAGCCACGAGCTACGCACTCCCCTCAATAGCATTTTAGGCTATGCACAATGCCACATTTCAACTATAGGGTGATTTTTTATTGACCTTATTTTGTTAATTCACTATTCGTCATTCGCTATCTATAAAAATTATCAATAAGAATGGATATGACAGAGACAACTTCACCTAAAAGTACCCTGTTGATTATTGATGATATGCCTGCTAATATTGCCGTATTGCTTGAGTTTTTAAGCCGTGATGGTTTTAAAGTGTTGGCTTCTCAAAGTGGTCAACAGGGTATCGAAACAGCTGAATATGCACAGCCAGATTTGATCTTGTTGGATGTGATGATGCCGGGCATATCAGGTTTTGAAGTATGCCAGAAATTAAAAGCCAACCCAAAAACACAAGATATTCCCATTATTTTTATGACCGCGTTGTCTAATACAGACAATAAAGTCAACGGCTTTCAATTGGGCGCGGCTGACTACATCACTAAACCCCTTCAGTATGAAGAAGTCTTAGCGCGTGTTAATACCCACATAAAAATTCGCAAACAGCAACAACAGATTCTGTTACAGAATGAACAATTACAGGAACGAACTCTGCTGTTGGAAAAGCGCACTGAAGAGCTTGAAAAGCGCAATCTGGAACTGGATGCCTTTGCCCACACGGTAGCCCATGATTTGAAAAATCCGTTGGGCGAAATGATCGGTTTGATTGAGGTATTGGTTGAAAGTTTTCCCACTGCTCTCCAGTTGCCCGCTAAGTGGACAAAGCGATTCCAATTGGTACAAAAATCTGGGCAGCAATCTGTCAATATCATTGATGCCTTATTATTACTTGCCGGAGTCTCCCGACAAAGGCGAGTGGAAACGATAACCCTCAACATGTCAAGCATTGTTACCAAGGTGGTAGAACAACGCTTAGTCCATATGATTGAACAATATCAAGCTAAAATTGACTTTCCTGAAGTCTGGCCGATGGTGAAGGGTTATCCCTCTTGGGTTGAAGAAATTTGGATAAATTATGTCAGTAATGGCCTCAAATACGGTGGGCAACCGCCTTATTTAGCACTGGGTGCTGATACTATTCGCCCCGGCATGATACGTTTTTGGGTGCGAGATAATGGGAAAGGTCTCACGCTTGAAGAACAAGCACAATTATTTACACCATTTACTCGTCTACACCAAGCTAGGGTAGAGGGGCATGGCTTAGGTTTGTCGATTGTGCAACAAATCGCCGAAAAATTGGGTGGGGAAGTTGGCGTGGAAAGTGAGTTAGGTAAAGGGAGTATTTTTTATTTTACTTTGCCAGCCGATGGTGTTTGAGGGGAAAGGGGAAAGGGGAGAGGGGAAAGGGGAGAGGGGAAAGGGGAGAGGGGAAAGGGACAAAAAAATGTGCTAAGTACCGAAGCACAAATAACAGGTATTTTGACTCAGAAGGGCTTGCGCGGGGGATTGCCCCTACGCGGTACCATGTAGGGGCAATCCTTTATGGTTGCCCTTTCGATTTCGGCAAAATACCCGAAAATTATGATTCATTACTTATTTGTCGATTTGTCGGGTGGATTACGCTACGCTAATCCACCAATTGGCGAGGTTAGAGACTCTATGGTAATAACTATTTAAAAAATAGGTTAATTGCCAAAGGCAAAAATTATTCTTGATGGCTTGACATACGGGAAAAAGCACCATTGGTAAAATGATTTGAGATGCTATCACTGCCATTTCATAAATTGGATAAAACGGCTTTATGCCAATTTTGAATTGAAACCAATTTTACCAATGCTATACTTCGTTCACTTGAAAAATGATAATGTGAAGAAGTTATGGTTTACAAAGTTCGCATTTCTATTGACGTTAAACCACATCCTAAAAACAAAGAAATCCGTTAAATCCTTCAATGCGTTGTACTTCCCATTTTAAACACGGTATTTTTATATGAACGCTACATACAATGTTGATCCGCAAGAATTGGCTAAATTCAACATCTTAGCATCCCGCTGGTGGGATCCCGACAGCGAATTTAAACCCCTACACGATATTAACCCCCTGCGCTTAGATTATATTGATCAGCGCGTGGAAGGTGGTTTGGCAGGTAAAAATGTGTTAGATGTGGGTTGTGGGGGCGGTATTTTAAGTGAAAGCATGGCACAACGCGGCGCAAAAGTGACTGGCATTGATATGAGTAAGGAACCACTGAGTGTGGCAAAATTACATTTATATGAATCTGGTTTGAAGGTTGATTATCAATGCACGACTGCCGAGCAGTTGGCAACCGAGTCTCCCGCCAGTTTTGATGTGGTGACTTGCATGGAAATGTTAGAACATGTCCCCGATCCGGCTTCGGTAGTGACTGCCTGTCACAACTTAGTCAAAGCGGGTGGACAAGTATTCTTTTCCACTATTAATCGCAATCCCAAATCTTACATCGAAGCCATCATTGGAGCCGAATATCTCCTTCGACTTTTGCCCAAAGGCACCCACGATTACGCGAAATTCATTCGCCCCGCCGAATTAGCACAATGGATACGTGCTGCAGGTGGTGAAATGAAAGACATCACGGGGATGAGTTATAATCCTTTTACCAAGCATTATTCGCTAGGCAAAGAGATATCAGTCAACTATATTATCCACACACAACGCAATCTATGAATAATCCCGTACACACGGTACTGTTTGATTTAGACGGCACCCTATTAGACACCGCCCCCGACTTAGCTTTTGCGCTCAACACGGTGTTAGTTGAACAAAAACGCGAGCCGCTGCCTTTTGAGCAAATTCGCCCTTGGGTGTCTTTTGGGGGTATGACTATGATAAAAAATGGTTTTCAGTTAAGTGATGATGAACCAATCAAGGAAACCTTGCGGCAACGTTTTCTGACCATTTATGCAGATCACTTGACGGATCAGACGTGCTTATTTCCGGGGATGGCAAAAGTGCTAGAAACCTTGGAAGCAAGAGGAATACAATGGGGCGTGGTAACAAATAAAGCCGCTTGGTTAACCGATCCCTTATTGCAACAATTAAACCTAACCTCTCGCAGTGTCTGCAATATCAGCGGCGATACCTTGCCACAACGTAAACCACACCCTGCGCCGTTACTACACGCTTGTCAATTGGCACACAGTACGCCAGAAACGTGTATCTATCTGGGTGATGCACAACGTGATATTGAAGCAGGACAACGAGCGGGGATGCGTACCTTGGTGGCTTTGTATGGTTATATAGGTGCCCAAGAAAAGCCTGCACAGTGGGGAGCCAGCGGCCTGATTCAAAAACCACTGGATTTATTATCATGGCTTGAACAATCAACTACCCCCAATCGGTAATCACCACGCTGCCTTCTCGTACAAGGTTCGCCTTGTACTCCTGCTATAGTTTGTCAGATAAATATTTTGGCTGGCATCGGCCAACTTTCGTTTGGCAAACTCACAGCGAATTGGCGAAATAAACGAATGGAGCCTTCAATTATTGGAAGAATAGTGCTGTATGCTTGTATAATTCGCTTATTTCGTTAATTCGTTGTACTTGGTTTTGTGGTTTAATTCGTTTATTTCTGGGATTCGTTGTACTTAGTTTTGTGGTAAATCACAGTTCAACCGTTTTTTTCTGTTCCACAATGCCGTTTAAGAATAAATGCTATTGTCAGCAACCAATCAATTACAACCCAATCGAGCACAGCGAATTTGCGAAATAAACGAATTGATCAATCAACTATTGGGAGAATCGTGGTGTATTAATAATTCGTTTATTTCGTTAATTCGTTGTGCTCAAGCAAGAAAAGGACAATCAACATGACGACAATCGCTCAACATTACACTCAACAACTTGTCCAAGAAATTCAACAAACCCCAATAGAATATTTACCCATTCTATTGCGTATTGTTCAATCCTACCGTGAAACAGTGACTTTAAAAACCGCCGAAGACAGTTTTCGTCAAGGTTGGAAAGAAACGCTATCGGGCGAGACTTACCCGATTGATACTTTGTGGGATGATATTGATACCAAATGAGTTTTGAAAAATGCAAATCACATACACTTCTGAATTTAAACGTAATGTGCGGCACTTAGCCAAAAAGTACCGTAAAATACGTTCTGACATTGAACCGGTGATTGAACAATTACAATCAGGTGAGCTATTAGGTGATCAAATTCCTCGCCTAGAATACATCTTGTACAAAGTCCGTGTTCGCAATAGCGACGTTCAAAAGGGTAAAAGTGGTGGTTATCGTCTCATTTACTCTATTCAAAATACGGTTCACCTCATTTTGGTGACTGTCTACTCCAAATCAGAACAAGGTGATGTGAGTACCACTCAAATTCACCGTATTTTGGATGAAATGGAATAAAATTCAGGTGATGAGCCTTTTTTCATCTTATTGTCTGAATCAGGCGTTTCAGAATATATTTAGATTAATGCTGTCAATTTTATAATCCTGGAAATTCTGATTCAGGCAGTCAGAGCGCATTTCCACGACACGGTTAAGACAGAAAGGAGAAAATATGAACGTAAGTAAAACGTCCATTTCAAATGCCACCTCCTATCAAGAAATGGGAGAGTTTTGGGATCAAATCAAAGAAGTAGAATTTGAAGTCGATATTCAATCCGTGCAAAAATACTATCGAGTTGAGCGTACACTTTCGGATGAAATAGTTCTAATAGCGGGGCTGCAAGGTATTGGTGCCGAAACACTCCTCAATTTATGGATCCAAGAAAAAATAAGCCTAGCTAATGTGTAGTCCTAAAATTGTGTTTTATTGT
The DNA here is from genome assembly GCA_003646175.1 of Candidatus Parabeggiatoa sp. nov. 1. Taxonomy (GTDB): domain Bacteria; phylum Pseudomonadota; class Gammaproteobacteria; order Beggiatoales; family Beggiatoaceae; genus Parabeggiatoa. Next base: position 2,556 of record QNER01000050.1, on the reverse strand, counting down.
TCCCAAACGAGGTGATGTGAATAACAGCCGAACTTTTTCACCAATTCTGAACTGTGATTCTTGTGATTTGGATGGTTTTGGTGATGAGCCTTTTATCATCGATATCACATCAATCACAGAACCAATCAAGTACAACCCAATCGAGTACAGCGAATTGGCTAAATAAACGAATTGAGCAATCAACTATTGGGAGAATCGTGCTGTATGCTTGTATAATAATTCGTTGATTTAGTTAATTCGTTGTACTCAATTGGTTGTACTCAATTTTTTTAATTTCACCCTATCCATCCGGAAAGAAGCTGTACTTAATTTGATACAATCCTTATCATTATAGTGTTTTAATCCGTTCAATAACGACAAGGATTGTATTTTAGAAGAATGGTAATGTATGACAGTGTCGAATTAATTATTTCAGCTTGACAAATCTATTTTTTGCCCCAATATTTTGCGGTGAAATGCTTTATCCCATTACCCATTACCCTTTACTCCAAGATGGAAACCATAAACGACATTAAACAAAATATTATTTCCTTATTCGCTCAGCGAAACGTGAGGGAAGCCCACAGAAGGTTGCATACTTTGAGGGCACTTCAAGCTCAAATGCCTGAAAATTTGGCGAGGAGCTTTGCTTTTATTGCGAAAAAAGTGGGCAGTCCTCAAATAAAGCGGCAATTGCTTGAAGAAGCGGTGGCGTTAGATGCCAGCAATATTTTTATCCTGACAAGCTATGGCAATGTTTTGGTTAAAAATAGGCAAATTGAAAAAGCGCTGACGGTTTTTGAAAAAGCGTTAAAAGCCAGGCCGGATGATATTGTCATACTCTCCAGTTATGGCAAAGCGTTAGTGGACGATGGGCAATTACCAAAAGCCTTTAAGATGTTTGAGTATTCATTACAATTGGATGCCAATGACATCGCCACTTTGAATAGCTATGCCAAAGCGTTAGTGAACCATGGGCAGTCGGAAAAAGCGTTTAAACTGTTTGAACATTCATTACAAGTGAACCCCAATGATGTTATCACTTTGAATAGCTATGGCAAAGCGTTAGCGGAACATGGACAGCCACAAAAGGCCTTTGACACGTTTGAACGCTTATTAGGACTCAACCCCAATGATACCAAGACTTTGACAAGCTATGGTAAGGCGTTAGCAGAAAACGGGCAACCGCAAAAAGCCTTTGACATGTTTGAACGCTCATTACAACTCAATACTAGGAATACTATTATTTTTAATAGTTATGGCAAAGCGTTAGCGGAACATGGACAGCCACAAAAAGCCTTTGAGATGTTTGAACGCTCATTAGAAATCAAGGCGACTGACACGATCAGCTTGAATAGCTATGGCAAAGCGTTATCGGATCATGGGCATTCACAAAAAGCCTTTGAGATATTTGAACGCGCATTACAGGTGAATGCTAACAACCCGAACACTTTGACGAGTTATGGCAAAGCGTTAGCGGAACATGGACAGCCACAAAAAGCCTTTGAGTTGTTTGAACATTCCTTAAAAGTGAATCACAAGAACATCTTTACTCTGAATCACTATGCGATGGCGTTAGCAGAGTTTGGTGATGCCGAAAAGGCTTTTGAAATGTTTGAACGTTCATTACAAGCGAATGCCAAAAACACTAACACTTTGGTGAGTTATGGCAGCGCATTAATCAAGCACAAACGGTTTAATCAAGCGTTTGAATTATTTGATCGTTCACTGAAACTCCAACCGAAAAATCCGGTGATTTTAGCCAACTATGGTGTGGCTTTAGCCAATGCAGAGGTATTTTCTGAAGCGTTTAAACAGTTTCAACAAGCGTTACAACTTGACGCTAACAATGTGTTGACTTTGACTAACTATGGCAAAGCACTCATGAATGATGGGCAATTTGAAAAAGCGATTGAAATCCTCGAACGCACTTTGCAAATCACACCTAACGACACGGTGGTTTTGAACAATTATGCCACGGCGTTAGCAAACCACAATCAACCTGACTGATACTCGATGATCAAATTGACGTAGGGTGGGCTTTGTTATTTTGTTGCCCACCTCTGAGTTTTACCCACATAGTAGCCGTTTTGTCGCACAATTTTTTGGTAGCTGGATACACCATACGGTATATTTTTCATCGGGTTTGCTCCTTAATGGTGGTGACAGATGCTATCTTTGCTTTTTGCCGGGATAGTATCTGTTTGGTTTCCAGATGCTATCCCTTCTTAGGGATAGTATCTGTTTTCTGGTTTAAGCACAGGCGTGTTGACTAAAGCCCACTTCCTATTCGTTTATTTCGGAAAGAAGCTGTACTCGATATGCCGTACTCAAAGATTAAAAACCATAACTACAAGGATTGTTTATAAAAAAGGATTGATAAAAAAGGATTGATAACATCTTCAAACGGATGCTATCCCTTTTCGGGATAGTATCCGTCAAAAAATCAGGCTTGAATCAATCCGCATCGATTAAACAATCCCTGTAGTTAATCGATACGGATTAAAAACCATAACTACAAGGATTGCTTATAAAAAAGGATTGATAAAAAGGGATTGATAACATATTCAAACGGAT
>QNER01000049.1 GCA_003646175.1 Candidatus Parabeggiatoa sp. nov. 1 | reverse complement strand
TTTACTTGATCCTGATGTGCGTGCCCTCAATGTTCGCGTTTTGTTATCAAGAAGTGATCTCAGTGACTTGATTCAAGCCTTAGAAATGGTGCAAAAGGCGATGAAGCGTGGAATAGCCACCCAAATGGAATTTTTTACTGCACTACAAGGTGTGGTCGCGTCAACAAGCCAAGGCCAAGATATCACGCTCAAAGGGGCACAAAGGCTCGCGGATGCTGGGTTGTTGCCCAGTTGGATTGAGAGTTTACCGTACAAGAGCGAAATCTTGGAAATGAGTGATGAGCGGTTTGAATCACTGTCGGCTGATGAACGTTCTCGTTTAGAAGAAGATATTGATTCCAAACTGGAACTGTATCGGGAAATCAATGAAAACACCGATTTATGGGTAGAACTGGATGAGCGGGATGCCAGTGATGATCATGTGTATCCGTTGCCTTTGACGGCTTTGCCCTAATACACCCCTAAATTCTCGTGCAAGGTTCGCCTTGCATTCCTGTTAGGCTATTTCGGTTTGGCAACTTTTGCAATAAAAAGTTGCGGGCAGGGTTGCAAACTCTGCCCGGTTTTTTAGGAGTCGGCCAACTTTAGTTTGGCCGACTCCACCCACATTGCACCACTACCTGCAATGTTATTGCCCTCCTAAAAAAAAAGAGAAAAAAATGATTTTTGAATCTATCTGTTTGTGTGGAATACTTCTTGCTGGGGCAAAATCATACCAAAAGCTGTCTAAAAATGGCCTTATCCCCTCTTTAGTAGCCGAAAATAAATATACTCGCCAACTGCAACTAAAAGAAATATCCTCTCTTGAGGATGAGTGCGAACGCAAAGAGGTCGATAAAAAAGCGAATCGAGATATTGCGATTGCCTCCGGTTCATTTGGTTTGTCCATAATTGGCTCCTTGTTCTATGCCCCTCTTGGTCCACTCAGCATGGTAGGCATGATGTATATCAATCGGGATCTGATCAAGAGTGGCTATCGTTCTCTTATCGATAAGGGCAAGCCAAATGTAGGGTTGTTGGTTGCGAGCAACTCGATTCTTTTTTTCGTATCTGGCTATTATGTGGTAGCCAATCTAGCGACTTGTCTTTGGAGTTGTTATACTAAGTTATTAACTAGAATTGAAGATAACTCAAAAAGAGACTTCATAGATGTATTCAAAAGGCAGTCTCGCTTTGTATGGGTGCTTTTCAATGGCATCGAGGTAGAGATGCCTTTTGAGTCTTTGAAAAGCGGCGATATTGTTGTCATACATGCGGGTGAAACCATTCCCATTGATGGCTTTGTGACTGATGGAACGGCTTTAGTTGATCAGCATATACTCACGGGTGAGTCTCAACCGGCGGAAAAAGGCCTCGGTGATGAAGTTTTGGCATTGACTGTCGTTTTATCAGGCCAATTGCATGTCCATACTGAAAAAACGGGCGACGATACGACTTCTGCTAAAATTGGTCAAGTACTGAACGAGATGGTTGATTTCAAGACTCACATGCAGTTACGGGCAACAGAGATGGCTGATAAATCGATCTGGCCAACGCTTCTTGTGGGTGGAATATCTTACCCATTTTTTGGGCCTTTAGGTCCGTTAATCATTAATGCGGCGATGCCGATCAATAAACTTCTTGTTCCAGCATCATTTAGTGTTCTTTCAACGTTCAACAAAGCCTCAAAAAATGGTATCTTAATTAAAGATGGGCGTACTTTGGAGTTGCTAAAGCGAGTTGATACGGTTGTTTTTGATAAAACTGGCACGTTGACGCAAGAACGACCTCATGTTGTACATATTTATACGTGCAATGACTCTCAAAATAACGAGGTTTTTACTTATGCTGCGGCGGCCGAAGAGAAACAAAACCATCCAATTGCGAAGGCTATCCAAGAAAAAGCTTTTTTGATGCAGTTGCCCATTCCTGAAATATCAGAGGCCGAGTATAAAATCGGCTATGGTATCACTGTGACAATAGATAATAAGTTAGTGCGTGTAGGCAGTTTTCGTTTCATTGAGATGGAAGACATCCCTATTCCCGCTGTGATCAAGCAAAAACAAACTTATTGTCACAAACGAGGGAATTCTTTCATTCTGGTTGCAGTCAATAACGAAGTGAGCGGGGCGATTGAACTCCAGCCGACAGTGCGACCAGAGGCCAAAGCGGTTATTGACTCTTTACGCCTGCATCATGGTATCAAGTCAATGGCGATTATCTCTGGTGATCAAGAAGCACCGACGAGAAAGTTGGCCGAAGAACTGGGAATCACCAATTACTTTGCCCAAGTTTTGCCCCAAGACAAAGCGAAGTTGATTGCTCAACTGCAAGAAGAAGGGAAAGGCGTTTGTTATGTTGGCGATGGGATTAATGATGCCATTGCTTTGAAGCAAGCTGACGTATCCGTTTCTTTGTCTGGTGCCTCTACTGTGGCCACAGACACCGCTCAGGTGATCTTGATGGATGAGAAACTGGACCAACTAGAACAACTGTTTTATATTGCAAAAAACTTTGATGGGAATATGAAAAGCATTTTTGCAACGGTTATTATTTCTTCTTTGATGGCGGTCGGAGGAGGACTGTTTCTGCATTTAGGTTTGGCCTATGCAATTGTAATCAACGAAATCGGCTTTATGGGAGGGATAGGCATCGCTTTATACCCATTGCTCCAACATAACCAGAAACCTCCCGCTCTTCCAAATAAGGTTGAGCATTAATTACTGATGTTACGCACCCTAGTTCCCAAGCTCTGGTGCACTCCTTTTAAAGCATCTCGTTTCGTTGGAGTGCAAGGTTACCTTGCACTCCTTGAAATTATATTAAAAAATATTTCAAATTAATTAAATTATTATTAATCAAAAAGTCCGCCAAATAGTGGGAATGAGAGTGCGTAACATCATATCTAAAAAATGGACATAAAAATGCAAGATAAAAAAACGAGAACTGTTTATGACTTTCCCAATGTCATTTCAGTGCAAAGGCAAGAGTGTCAAGGCGGTTTTTTCACTCCAAGCCTTGAAAATATCATGGCCCAACGGAAGGTACTAGAAGAATATTTTCGTTCAGAAACAGTTGGGTTGCTCTTACCGCTGGGTTCCGAACGAGAACGGAACACTTTTCCCCAAACCTTGAGTTATGCGCTAGAGTGGGGGATAGCACCAGAGAGAGTCATCGTGGTCCACTCACCCCAAGCACAAGCTGTCGTCGATAGCTTGGCGCTGAAGGAAAAAGGCTGTTTGGTCCTCAACGAAACACACCTACTGGAGTTGTTCGATACGGTTCGCATTCACTCACGCTTTGCAGTTGATATTGCAAAACAGAAAGGCAAAGGAAGAGCCTTTGCAATGGCTTTTGCCTATCTGAAGTATGTTTCTCCCTGGAAAACACTTAAAGATTTATTCTTTCTTGATGTTGATGCAAACGCTACCCAGTTCCAGCCACTTCATTATTTGGGATATGCCCAGGCCATTTTTCCAGACGACAAGCGTCTGTTTCTACTCACCGCGCAAAACAATGCACTCAGAGATAATCACTCCCTTTTTGTGATGCGCGAGTATTGGCGACATGAAAGCCAATTGGGTCGACACTATGCGGCACATTTAGACAATCTGGTTTGGTCACAAACGGGCGAAATCATGCTCAGATGGGATATTCTCGGCGAACAGATTCCTTTTGCTATAGGCTATGGATTAGAGAACTCATGGCAGCTATTTGCGGCAGATAAAGTGGCGTTATCCTCACCGGACAGCCAATATAAGGTGAGCCAAGTTGTCAACCCGCAAATTAAAAGAGACGGCGGTGAGATAGGGCAAAGTGGGCGTTGCTATGATGCGACCATGTATCGCCAATTGAATCTTATGGCCTGGTTTCTGATTAAACATGGCAAACCGCTATGTCAGTTGACGGCAGAAGATTACCAAACCATTAATACTCATTTAAACAATGCTCGACACACCGTCATATTGCCAGATAATAATGACCACGGTCGTCCTCATCGCGTCGAACTACAGTCAGATCTCTTCATCCCACCGCTCGCAATGCTAGTGGCTGAAGATTGTTTAAGCATTTAGGAATCTTTTTTCGGATATCCTAATGTGAACCGATTTGAGAAAAATTTCTCGGAAAAATTTACAATTGACAATTCATTTAGGCGTGCTATATTTATTATCCAGCGTCATGTCTATATAGTCTGGATACAGGAACATCCCTAACTGGTTTTATAACTCGATACGATATGGCATAAACATAAGTTAAGCTCAGTACCCGTATCACTACGGATACGTTACGAATAAGCTTGTAAACCCCACCCGGTTCAACAATTTATTAAGTAAGTGCAATTAGACTTACCCTCTTATTTTCCGTAAAACCAGAAAACCTATCTTAATGAAACATTTGGTAATAACACTGGCTATCATGGCATCGCTGCTAACCTTATCCCCCGCTCATGCCAAACGTGAACATTTTGAAAAATGGTATCAAAATCAATGGTGTCAAGAACAAAAGGGGGAAACGGAAGTGCAGATGCCAGATCGAACTCGTTGTGATTGCATCACCGGCACTCATGCGATAGAAATGGACTTTGGTGATAAATGGTATCAGGCAGTCACTCAAAGTCTTCACTATTCTCTTCAAGCGGACAAACGTGCCGGCATACTCCTCATCCTCGAATCGCCGGATGACAGAAAATACTGGGAAAAACTGCGTCGTGTCATCAATCACTACAAACTTCCTATTGATGTGTGGACGATAGGGAATGGTACGACTCCAAACCTATCATTCACTAAAGGTTGGGAGAACAATGGGAAAAAACCAGAAACTTCCCTAAACTGTAATAAAGCTGCCACGTTAAACATAAAACGTCGTGGCACTTCTACAACATGGGTTATCCATATTCCATGCCTTATAGACAGTGCTGGTGCTTTTCAGGGTAAAACGCCGTGGCTGATTTTGGAATCTAAACAAAACGTAGGTGAAGATATCTTCAGCATAACAAAGTACGGTTTTGTAGAACAATGATCCAAGTTGAGTCACACAAAAAATAATAGGTATACGGAACGTACTTCTTCAGTGTGAAAATGAATGGTTGCTTGGTAACAGTATGAAAAGTCCATTTTTAAAGCATTCTTCATTCACAATTCACAATTAATTAAATGTATTTATTAAGGTTACCATTATGCTGTTACGTTTCGGTGTTTCCAATTATCGTTCCATCAGTGATTATCAAGAAGTGTTATTAGCAGCCTCTTCCAGCAAAGAACATCAGGCGCAGGTGATTTCTGTTAAAGGATTAGACGCTAAAATACTGCCGGCGATTGGTATTTATGGTGCCAATGCGTCTGGTAAATCAAATGTTTTGCAAGCTTTCGCGTTTATGCGGCGTATGCTTTTGAAGTCACACGCCAATGGCTCAGCGACAGGTGGCATTGCTCGAACACCTTTCCAACTTGATCCAGAAGTTCTAAAACAACCTTCACATTTTGACTGTGATGTGTTGATTGACAAGGTTCGCTACCATTATGGTTTTGTGGTAGATGATGACAGAGTGCGAGAAGAATGGTTGTATGCTTATCCCTCTAAGCATCGTCAAGTTTGGTTCCATCGCCAATACAATGAAGAGCCGACTTTTTACTTTGGAAAATTCTTAAAGGGCAAAAATAAAACAATTGAAGCTTTAACTCGCGATAACAGTTTATTTTTGTCGGCTGCTGCCCAAAATAACCATCAACAATTGTCTAAAATATACCGCTATTTTGAAGAAAACTATTTTTTCCGCCTCAATGCTGAGCATGGCTTTGAACACTTTGAGACGAGTTATCTCGACAATGGTATGATGAAAACACCGATTATTGAATTTCTTAAAAGAGCAGATACTGGCATTATTGATGCGCGAATTGAAAATCGAGAAATCGCTGTGACAGATAAGTCTATTATTGAAACTATCCGATATGCACTTGAAAAAGGCAGTGATAGTCAAAATGCCAACGTCAATGACACGCTACGTTTTGGACATCAAAGTATTGGCGGGAAAGAGATTTTCCTAAAGCTGGGCGATGAAAGTCGCGGCACTTTACAATTATTAACTTTATTGGGCCCCCTTTTTGAGGCCTTAGATAATGAAAAAGTCATTTTTATTGATGAACTTGATACCAGTATGCACTCATTGTTATCGCTCCAGTTGCTTAAATTATTAAACTCGCCAACCTCTAACAAAGGTGGCGCACAACTGATTTTCACCACCCATGACACCAACTTGCTTGATGGCACCGTACTGAGAGGCGATCAAATTTGGTTTACCGAAAAGGACAAAAAAGGAGCCACTCATCTTTACCCACTGACAGATATTCGCACACGTAATACTGACAACTTTGAAAAAGGTTATTTGCAAGGGCATTTTGGTGGCATTCCATTTTTGGGTGGTTTGGAGGTTTTATTTGCACGTTCATAGATCATGACTTCTACAGGACTGCCTGTTGTACTGAAACCTTTGCATCCGTACAAAACCAAATGCACGGGATTTGCCGTGAATTCAATCAGGGGTGATTTTGGTCCAACAGTGACAAAAAACTCTCTAAAAATAGTTAGTGATTGAAATAACTTGACAATGTCACATTTCACGGTACTTTAGCTTATTTTGTTCGACTCTAGTGCACGATCGCGCAAGGAACCGTACCACCCAGCCAACAGCCAACAGCTTGTAGCAAAGAAGTTTTTCTAGAAAAACTTTTTTGCTACAGCAGTTGTCTGAAAGCTTGTCTGAGGCTAAAGCCGACTAACCCTCTTTTGTAGTGCCCTGATAAGCTGTTGGCTGAGGTGGTCTGGATACTGAAGCGATCTTGCTCTAGTACAGGAGGGCGGAAGTTTCCGTACCACCCCAACGCCAACGGCTAAAGCCGTTGTCTAAAAGCTCAAGTGCCCTGAAGGGCACTGCAAGAGAAGGGATTTAGTATAATGGCGCTTACTTAAGGTAATTAAGTTCCAGGGGCGTTGCCCCTGGCTTTAATAATACGCCCCGTTGGGGCTAGGTTTTAAAGCCCCAACGGGGCAAAATAATATAGCCAAGGGCAACGCCCCTGGCTATCGTGCGTGCCATTAGGATTTAGTAGGCTTTAGCCTACTTGAGCTTTTAGACAACTGCTTTAGCTGTTGGCGGGGGGGTACGAGAATTGGAGCGATCGTGTACTAGGTAATTTATAAGTCATTGATTTTACGTTTTGACAATTTTTAGAATAGCTGATTATTATTATCAAGATTATTCAAAATCCGAAACGCCAAAAATACAAGTCACTGAATTTAATATTAACATTATAAAGCATTAATTTTAAAGGTAAGAAATAACCTAGAATAACGTTTTTTCGTACAAGGTTCGCCTTGTACTCCTGTAAAATCACGCCCGGTTTCGTACAAGGTTCGCCTTGTACTCCTGAATCATCACATCACGCCCGCGTGATATATCCCAGTTTGTTGGAGTACTACCTAAATCGGTAACAAGGAGACTCAAAAATGCTCACGATTCCTTTAGTACTTGATCTATTAAACGGTTTAAAACGCCGTGAACAAGGCGGTATCACGTTTGAATTGCACATTCCTCAACTCACATTGCAAAAAGGTCAATTTGTTGCCGTTGTTGGCGAAAGTGGTTGCGGTAAAAGTACTCTGCTTGACCTGTTGGCACTGGTTTCAAGGCCCACCGCTTGCAGTCAATTTAGCTATTACGACACCCAAAACGCAGAAACACTGCAACCAACCGATCTCAAAAATTTGTGGGACAGCGAGTCCGAAAACGCGTTAGCCGCATTACGCCGTTCACGTTTTGGCTATGTGCTACAAACCGGTGGCTTACTGCCTTTTTTAACGGTATTTCAAAATCTGCAATTGCCTTCAAAACTCAATGGTTACCACCACGATTTACAAATCAAAAACTTAGCAAAACGCTTTGGAGTAGACGGGGTGTTGGATAAAAAACCGCAATATCTGTCAGGCGGGCAACGGCAGCGCGTAGCCATTCTACGTGCTATCAATCATCAGCCTAACATTATTCTTGCCGATGAACCCACCGCGGCGGTTGATAAAACCAGGGCATTGAGTATTGTTAAGGATTTTCATACGTTAGCCAAGGAAAATGGCACAACAATTGTAATGGTGACACATGATCGTGAGTTAGTTGCACCGTTTGCAGATGTCACTTATACCTTTGATGTCACCGAAGAATCTGAGACTTTAACGCAATCGAATTGCAAATTAATAGACATTATATCGATTTAATCTTAAGCTTACCCTAGGTTTCACCTAGGGCTATTCAAATTCAACCCCTACGGGGTTGTCCCGGTTACCCCAGATTTTATTAAGGGCATTTTTAATACACCAACCCTGAAGGGGTTGAATGTGAATAGCCCTAGGTGAAACCTAGGGTTTTGATTGATCTCACATTAAATCGGTATAATGTCTAATGTAGGGTGGGCAAGAAAAGGCCTGGGCGGCCTACCAAACAAAAAATCCGTTCCGTTTTTTCCGTCAATCCGTTGTACTCATTTAAGGAAATAATGCTATGAACCCCTCTCAACCAACTCAACCCAAGGGCATCATTGCCCGTCTCGCCCTACTGGATTTACGCCACGAATGGGTCCTCAGCCTATGTATGGTGTTGGCAATAGCTGCCGTACTGGCACCGTTGCTGATTTTACTGGGCTTAAAACATGGCACTATCCAAACCATGCGTGATCGTTTAGTCGAGGATCCGGTTAACCGGGAAATTCGCCCGGCGAGAACCTTGCAACTGTCTACACAATGGTTTGAGGATTTTAAACAACGGCCCGATGTTGAGTTTCTTATTCCTACTATCTTGCGCGGTTCATCAATTGTCAGACTGTCAAAACCGGGGGAACGTAAGCGGTTAGTCATTGATTTAGTGCCCACCGCTCCCAGTGATCCATTGATTTTAGAAAATGAGGGTGTTGTGCCCAAAAAAGGCGAATGTGTGCTGAGTTATGCAGCCGCTGAAGAACTCGGCGTAAAAACCGGGGCTGTCCTGACCGCTGAAGTCACGCGAACTCGAAAGCGGCGGCGTGAATCGGAACGCACCGACTTACGTGTCGTAGCGGTACTCAATCCGCGTGCGGATGCGCTAGAGCGCATTTATACCCCCTTTGCATTTGTCAATGATGTCGAAGCTTATCGAGAAGGCCGCGCAGTGCCTACCCGCAATTGGCCCGGTGGCAAAGCCCTACCCCCTTTAAGTTATGACGGCTTGTGGGTACTGATGCTTCGATCATTAAGTGCTATTGAGGAAACCACCTTAACGATTGGTACCGGTTTGGCTGATATTCATTCCTTAAACGCGGCCGAATTTCGGCAACAGCTAGGCTTTCCATTACCAGACGGCTATAGTGCCTATCAACTCTTGGCAAAAGGCAGTCCCATTTTAGCCAGTAGTATCAAACGGGTGAAAAATAAATTACGTGGCAAATCCGCCATCCTGTTGCCTTATGCTCAAGCCATTGAAATTAAACGCATGACTGGAGAAACCCTTAAAGTCATTGGTTTATCTCTGTCTGAATCTCAAACCAGTCGCTTAGGTTTACCTAAACTGCCTTGGGGAAAATTTAATGCCGCCGCTGACTTTACTAAACAAGGACAAATGCTCTTTCCACGCACACTCGCGGGACAGCAAAGTCTAACGCTCAGTAGCAAAATTATGAATGGCGAAATCGAATTTCCAGTGACTCAACGGGGGCTAAGTTTTGGTGACTATGCGATTGTACCGGCGGAATTAATCGGTACTTTACGCACTGGACAAGCCAGCAAAATTGTCTTTGATGAGACTCAGCAAACCTTTCTGTTGGCAAAAGCCGGCTATCGTGGTTTCCGTTTATATGCGCGTAGCATTGATGATATCCCAACACTCTACCGTGAATTTATCAGCCAAAATATGGACGTGATGACGCAAGTCCATGAAATTGAAAAAGTTAAGGTACTTGATCGTGGCTTAACACGGATTTTCTGGCTGGTCGCGATAGTTGGCATTGTCGGTGGCATGGCAGCCCTGATAGCCAGTCTTTATGCGTCGGTGGAAAGGAAGAAACGCGATATCAGTGTGCTGAGATTAATGGGTTTATCCCGCACCCAAGTTTTTCAATTCCCTATTTACCAAGGCATAACGATTGCAGTGATAAGTGTCGTGGTTGCGATTGGGGGCTATGCGCTACTATCGTCAATCATCAATTTGGTATTTGCGGCGGATTTAAAAATGGGGCAAAAAATTTGTACCTTGCCGTATAATTATTTGATAATCACTTTTTTTGTGACGGCCGGCATGGCAGCCTTAAGTTCGTTGCTGGCTGCGTGGAAAACAACCGGGATTGATCCGGCCGAGGCGATTCGAGAAGAATGATAATCATAGGCTTTCGTTCCAATTTTGCCCAGAAAAGTTTCGCGCCAAACCTTCAAGGTTTTTACGTTGCAGGCAGCGTGGAAAACAACCGGGATTGATCCGGCCGAGGCGATTCAAGAATAATAATCATTGGTTTTCGTTCCAATTTAATTTTGCCCAAAAAGTTTCGCGCCAAACCTTCAAGGTTTGCCAAACCTTGAAGGTTTTTACCGGGGACAAAACTTTTTTGGAGGAGTATATGAAATTAACTGCCCTCTCATTTGAAAACTATAAAGCTTTTTCTAAGCGCGAATCTATTGAAGTGCGCCCTCTAACCATACTTATTGGGCGCAATAACGCCGGTAAGAGTGCCATTTCACGGTTGCCTCTGCTAATTGCCCGTGCGTTGTCGGATCGTGCCGAAAGTCCCTTTGAGTTTAAATTTAATGGTATGGACTTCGGTGCATCTTTTCTTGATCTTATTCATAACCGTGTTCCTCATGGTTCAGTTGGTATTGGTGCTACCTTTACCGATGACGAAGGGAAAACCACACAGTTATGGGGTTCGGTGCAATACTTTAATGAATATAAGCTCCAACTTGTATCACGTTTTTTTCTTAGAAAAATGAATGATTCGGCGATAACGCTTTCATGGATAGGTAGGGAGCCACTTAAAGAGGGAGAACTTTATTGCGTAGAGGAAACTGAACAAAAATGCCGAGTCTCTTTTCAGGGGTTCTTTCCGCAATTCATACAACCTATTGAAGAAAATCAGGCACTTACTCTCTCGCTTGAAAAAGGGTTGATGGACATCCGTCTCAACAATACCTTATTGGCTAAAGCCACGAAAAATATGACTTACCTTGGCTATTTTCGACAACAACCACAACGGCTATACAATTTTCCCAGTCGTATTCTGCATAATGTCGGTTTTAATGGCGTGAACGCACCAGAGTTGCTCGGTGACGATTTCCTCCGTAATAAAGGTATCGTCCTGGAAGCCGTAAGCGAATGGATTTCTCACTATTTAGGCGGCTGGAAACTGGACATCGACGAACAAGGTGAGATGTTCTCATTGATTATGAGAAACCCTGACAATCCCTCTGTAGCAGTTAATTTGGTTGATGTTGGTACTGGAATCGCACAAGTTTTACCAATTATAGTACAACGCCAATTTGAAGCCATTACTGGACAAACGGGCAATCTTGAGATCGTTGAACAGCCTGAATTACATCTCCATCCTGACGCACATGGTAACTTGGCTGATTTATATGTTGAAGCAATTAAACAAAGTGATGCTCGCTTTATTATAGAAACACATTCAGAAATTTTTTTACTGCGAATCCGACGCTGGATTGCAGAAAAAAAGCTTGAGCCAAATCAAGTTATTATTTATTGGATCAATGACGATCCAAATTCAGGAGAACGCATACAAACGATCCATATTCAAAAGGATGGTGAAGTTGATAAATGGCCTAAAGGGATATTTTCTGAAGATTTTGAAGAAGTCAGAGCAATTCGCAAAGCACAAAAGGATTTTTGGCAATGAAAGTACGTTTTGGTGTAGATGTTTTAAATAATCCCCAAGCTTGGGATTCTCTTGATCAGATTGTGGATTACTTTATAACAGGTCGTCATTTATGGGACATTAACGATGTCGATGATATTGAAAATAGCGATTGGATTCAGGAAGATATTGATGGTCGTGCTGGAAAACGAAACCTTGATACGCTCCAAAGGTGTTGCACTGATTCCATTTATTCTCCTGAATCTCGAAAGCATCGTATGCACACGATAACGTTGCTTGTCACATTTTATGGCAATTCAAACAATGAATTAATGCCTGATGAAGCGAAACGTTGTCTTAGTGAACCTGCTTATGTGGCGGTAGAAAACCAGACAAGTGATGGTGCTTTTTTGGATGCGATGATTCACGCATTTGGACGAAATCAATTAAGAGATGCACAAACTGAAGGATGGTGGGAATATGCACATTTAGGCGGTTTTGGAGAAATAGAAAAGCGTATAGAACATATTCGTGCCAAAACAATGGGTTCCTTGAGAATTTTGGTCGTTGCTGACAGTGATCGTCGTTACCCAGATGAAGTGACACCAACCATTTGCAAAGTCGAAAGCTATTGTGACAAAGTCGGTGATGTGCCGTATGTTATTTTGCGTAAGCGGAAAATTGAGAATTACTTGCCAATAAGTACGCTGTGGCGTGTGCATGTTCCAAAAAGATTCAGAAATATCTACAAAGCCTTTGTCAGTCTAAAGCCTGAGCAACAAGATCATTACGAAATAAAAACAGGTTTTAAGAAAGATAAAAATGGTCACGCTATTGTTCCTAAAGAACAAAAGGCTTTGTTTCAACATGTTCCTCGGAAAATCTTGGATGATTTGTGTGGTGGTTTTGGTGATGAAATATGGAAATTTTTTGAATCAGCCCGTGAAAATATTACGGAAAATGCTATAAGATTAACCGGTTTTACCGATCCTGATGAAATCCATCGTCTCCTTGACTGGATTGAATGTCAGCTTTAAAAGGTACAAGATAATTATGTCAGAGGCACCCATTATCAAAACTGAAAATGTTCTCCTTGAACAACTTCTAAACGAAATAAGTTGTGGAGAACTCCGTGTACCAAAGTTTCATGGTTCATATCTCTGGAAACATATGGATATGTTGACTTTGTTCGACAGCATTTACAAGGGATATCCCATTGGCAACCTGCTGCTTTGGACATCGCTAGAACCCATAGAAAGTTTCGTGAAAGTAGGCCTACTTTCGATCCCTCAAACACAAAAAAGACGAATTGCTTATATTATTGAGGGTTATCATAGATTGCTAACACTTTTTGTTAGTTTATTCCAGTTTCCAAATGCAGTTTTTGAATCTCAACAAGAAGCTTGGCGTTGGTGGATTGGGTTTGATCTAAATGAACAGATTTTTGTCCATGTGCCAAATAGCGATCCTGAAGCCCATCTATTGCCATTGCGAGCGGTACTACGCACAGTGGATTTTCTTGACGCGACTCGAAAAATTCAACAGAAAAGTCCGGAAACCGCCTCAGCACTCATCAAGAAAGCGGAACTGTTTTCCCAAAAAATTAAGCTCTATAAGGTTATCATTACTCGCATCAGGGGCGGTACCTTTAATCAAGTGATTGAGATGGTTTCGCGCCTCAATAAACCGGGACAAAATTTTGCGCTATTGCAAAACCAGAGTAAATCGGGTAATCCCTGCAAACCAGTGGAGATCATAAAAAATCAATGAACATTAATGTGCCAGCCCATAGAAAGCACATAGTTTTTAATTTTTTGGTTACATGGGCATTTGAATCGGGGGTAACCAAAATGCCGATTGGGTTCAAGGTTTTGATTTTGGGTTTACCTGCCTTTGGGCTTGCAACCAAAATTCATCATTCTCTAATACTTTGCGATGCCGATAAATCTTTATACATTACACGGTTTTAGCGTTTGGAAATTTTAGGTTAAAAACCTTCAAGGTTTGCCAAACCTTGAAGGTTTAGTCTAGGGCTTTTGCTTTGACTCCTAATCCTATAAAATCGGTTATAACTCGTATAATCCAATACTATTCCACCGAGGTATAAATGAAACTCAAAAAAGTAGAAATCAATAATTTCAAAGGCTTAAAACGCTTTGAAATGGATTTACAGTATGATGAGAACCGCGCTCATTGATGTGTCTAGTAGGCAATAACGGCTCTGGGAAAACCACCGTTTTGCAAGCGATTGCATTCGTATTGTCCGCAGCGACGCGCAAAAATGCTGATATCACATCGCTCCAAAACACGAGTGTATCGTCTTTATCATGGAATGGTTTTATTTATGAACGCAGCATCTCACGTTCTACCAAAATCAAACTGGCGTTAGAATTGGAGCCCGACGAAATCACCGCCACTAGGGAAGTCTTTGAAATATGGAAACATTATTATCCAAACGAATCACATAATGTTCCAACGCCGGATGAACTGACAGAGATAACGCTTATTTATGAATATGGCAACGTAAAATGCCTAGAAAGCACGGCAGCATTGTTTGAATTACAAGGGCGATTTTATATTAACACCTTGTTAGACATCATGCCGGAAGTACGGGATTTTTATTCACGGATTGGCGATATATTTTGGTTTGATCAATATCGTAATCTTGCCACCACAAATTCTGCTACGGATTGGGTAAACGGCGTATCCGCCATTCGTCAATCTCTTATGGGTTGGTGGATGTATCACAAATCAGAATCTAAAACCAGTACAGACATCCTTGTTGAGTTAGAAAAAAGTTTTAACATTTTCTTTCCCAAAACGCGATTTGTGGGGGTAGAACCGATGAAAGGGGGTACGAATATTTACCCACAGGATTTCTTTTTTTTATTACAACGTGGGGATTCAAAACCTTATGAACTCAGTGAAATGTCTTCCGGTGAACAAGTCATCTTTTCAATGCTTTACCAATTTGTCTCTCTTAAGGTTGCGCGTTCAACCCTTCTTCTTGATGAATTAGAATTGCATTTACATGCGCCACACCAGCAGGGTTTTTGTGGTTCTTTGTACCAGTTAGCCCCTGATTGTCAATTTATTATCACAAGCCATTCTCCATATATCCAAGAAACGTTACTTGACGGAGAAATCGTGCTTATGGAGAGAAACTTATGCCAGTAATCACAGCAACCGGGCGGTTTGTATTTGTTGAGGGTAAGTTAGATGTCACATTGGTTAATCCGTTTTATCCGGAAAGAAGTTGTACTTCATTGCTGTATAAATTGTTATAATAAATTGTGTTAATCCGTTTTATCCGGAAAGAAGTTGTACTTGGCAGCAAGATGGGCGATAGGTAAAGCGAAGCTTTGTTTATCCCCTAAACAAGAATTGTATTCCCGCCCCATAGACATCCTTGACAAGCCGATGGCAATACCTCAAGATTGTTCTTGCGATGTGATAGAAACGTGGTTAATAAATACCATTTATGCTTTTTATCAACAAATTTCCGCTACCTTAAAAAAAGAGGCCGTCACACAAGGATATCAGCATTATGTGAATTTGTTTGACAAATATTTTTGCCAAGAGATAACCAATATATTAGTGTGGTTTTCAGGCAAAGACTTGTTAGCGGCTTTAGAGCCGTGGTGTATAAAAACCGGATACCAAAATGTGGCAGCCTTTCGGGAAACGTTAACCAACAATTTAATCGAATGGTTGCGGCGTAATCCAGAAGAAGTGTGGGCAATTTTACCAGAATGGAAAGCGTTGATTCATTGTTTGCAAACGTAATGATTTTTAGTTTGGTTTTTTTTGAACTTCTGCTTGATTGCTGAAAACGACGACAGGGGTGCATTCAGTGTTTTTCGGGTAGCTCCAAGCGATCAATTTTTAGCAATAAACTACAAGGATTGTATATAATAAAGGATTTATAATCAAACGCAGTGTGCAACGTTTTTTATTGTGCACATCGCGTTAATAAAGGAAATAGCCAAAAATCCTTTATTATAAATCCCTTATTATATACAATCCCTGTAGTTTATTGACCCGGAAAAGAGGAATACGCCCTTACAACGGAGGCGATTTATGAACAGTAAATATCTTTATCTTGGTTGGCTATTTGTGCTACTGTTTAGCACCAATGCCGCTTTTGCTGCCAAGTGTGACACTTGGGCGTGTACCTACAACCCGAAACCAAGCGGTGATGATTTTACGTTACCCATGCCGGGTAATTTGCAAATGGTGTTCAAAAAAGTCATTGTGCCCGGCGCAGAGTTTTGGGGAAATCGTGAGCGTATCGTCAAAATGGGCGATGTGCTGGGCGATTTTGGTGATAATGCCATCTTTGAAGGGGTGCAGCGTCTCCCAAGTTCAGGCTCTTTTTATGACTGGCGCAACAAACATTGGTATTATTACCTAGGCAAGTATGAAGTGAGCGTGGCTCAATTTGTCATGGTGATGGGAGACGGTGATAAAGCCAAAGGCTTGGAAAAATTTTATGCGCTGAGCGGCGATAGCAAATTTACGGCTCAGTTGAAAAAAGCCTTTAGGGGTAGTAGAAAACGCAAGCAATTTCAATTGTTGGCACAACCATTAACAACCGTGAGTTGGTTTGATTTTCAAGCGTTTATGCGCCAATATAATAATTGGTGTTATAAAACGCCAGC
>QNER01000048.1 GCA_003646175.1 Candidatus Parabeggiatoa sp. nov. 1 | reverse complement strand
TAAGAAGGGATAGCATCCGTAAAATAAAATTCAAAACTGATACTATCCCTAAGAAGGGATAGCATCCGTAAAATAAAATTCAAAACTGATACTATCCCTAAGAAGGGATAGCATCCGTAAAATGAGTTCAAAACTAAGCTATGTCAAATTAAAAAATCCCTGTCGCTCTTGACATCAATAATCACATAACAAACTCAATGTTGTTTTGTTCTAATCCTTTCTTATAAATAATCCCTGTAGTTATTATTAGAGGTTGACAAAATACTAGAACGTCACCGCCAAATTAACCCAATACGCTTGCCCCGGCTCGTTGACGAGTACCGGCTCCGGGTTAAAAGGATCACTATTCGCACGGTTGACATGGTAAGCGTAAGTTCTGTCAAGGACGTTGTTGATCCCGAATTTAAGGGTGGTGTGTTTTTTCAGAACTATGCTGCTATAAAAGTCTAGCACACTGAAGATCGGGGTTTGCCGAACATCTAAACCGCTGCCGGTGCGAATATCATCATCAACCCGCGTTTGTTGGGCTGACAGAAACAGGTTGCCACCCAAGCGAAACGCGGCTTGTTGGTATTCCAGATTAAGCGTTCCTGTTAACGGTGGCGTTTGGGCAATCGGGCGATCATCAGTGGTGTTAGTCGCATGAACATAATCAAGGCTAAAGCGGCTAGAAAAATTGTTGTCCCACCTCACTTTGGTTTCCCATTCAAAACCGTAGAGTCGCGCATCAACGTTGCGATAAATGGTGGCGTTATCATTTTGCAATATACCGCCTTGGGCATGGGCACGATCTCTTAAAATATAGTCCGTCACATGGTTATAGTATAGCGACGCGCCCATATTCCATTGATGCCGTTGCATCGCTAAACCCAATTCCATTTGATGATGTTGTTCTGGGGCTAAATCGGGATTGCCGATCCAACGCATCATCGCATTGGTGTTATTCGCTGCCAAAAAGCGTTCCGTGGCATCGGCGGTACGCACACTGCGACTGAGGCTGCCAAACAGAAAATCCTCGTGTTCACCGAAACCGTGTTCGTAACGGATAAAACCACCGATATTGTTTTCATCAATAGCATCCGCAGTTTTGCCATAGTATCGCTGATACAACAAGTTAGGTGTCATCCCGCCCATTGCCGCTTGTCCCGCTCGGTTGGCTTCGCTTGTCACGCGATCATAGCGTAACCCCATTTTTAATATGTGAATATCACGGACGGGCATCTGCATTTCGCCAAACATCCCGATTTGGGTTAAATCGACATCCGGCCACATAATTGATTGTAGCATGGTTGGGGTGGGCATGTTAGGCGGCCCTGCAAAACGATTGGCATCCCGATTATTATGTTGATAATCGAAACCCATCGTCCATTCCATTTCATTATCCATCAACAAGTTGTGACTGATACGGCCGCCTTGTGTCTTGGATTTGGACGGCACTCGCATTTTCATCGGTGCCGTGAGTGAACGCAAGGAATAATTATCCATGACATGTTCAACATCAGAATAATAAACGTCGGCCTTGGTTCCCCATTGATTTTCATATTTCAAGCGAATGGTATCATTATCCGCTTGAGGCGAATCCATACCGGCACCCGAATATAACACATCTTCAGTGCGATTGGCTTCTAAACCCAATTCCAAGCGAGTTTTGTCATTGGGTGTGTAACCCAAAATGAGATTACCGGTTTGACTGGTATGAGCTGAACGGGTTTCATTGCCACTGCCGTCTTCATAATTGTCGGCATCCCGATATTCAATTATGCCACGCGCAAAACCTTGTGTACTCCCGGCCGTAACATCACCGAACAATTCTTTAGTGCCAGAATTTGTGGTATAACCACCACCGACTTGCCCACGAATGAATTTATCTTCGGTTAAACGAGGCGTTTTGCGCTCAAACAGCACCGTGCCACCGCTACCGCCACCACCATAAATAACGGTTTGAGAACCCTTAATCACCGTCACGCTGTCGTAGGTTTCCACCGGCGAATAAGCCGTCGGCGGATCCATCCGGTTAGGACAACCACCGTGAACATAAGCACCATCGAGTAAAATATTAAGCTGCGTTTGGCTTTGCCCACGAATGATGGGATCAATACCGTGCCCGCCCATACGTGTGCCCGAAACCCCAGGGATATCGCGCAGGAAATCGCCCGCATCGGCTGGCGTTCCCACCATATCCTCTGGTTTTTCGCGTGAAATACCGGGTTCTGGCAAACGCTCACCTTCAACGGTGATAGTCGGTAGCGTTGTCACATCTTCAGCCAATAACGTTATTGGCGTTATTGCAGAGACAAGACTTAAAGTCAATAATTTTGGTTTCATGTACGTTCATCTGATTTTAACGAAAAGCGACAACTGGCATTTTTTGTACCAATTTTTGTCCAAACGGATTTACTCCAAACGGATACTATCCCGAAAAGGGATAGCATCCGTAGATTACCGGGATACGACTGTCCATATCACACACTTTTGTGTGATATCTCACAGCGTTATCAACTTACATCACGCATTAAGTATTTAATCTATGTCAGATTTCTTCGATAAACATCTATTGGGCAAATCAGCAGAATTTGCCGCCCTTATCCGCGCTGCTCGCATAACTGCTATGACAGATGTGACTCTACTCGTCTTGGGTGAAAGTGGTACCGGTAAAGAACTCTTAGCGCAAGCCATTCATCACCATAGTCGTCGCGCACTCGGCCCATTTATTGCTATTAACTGTGCAGCGTTGCCAGAAAGTTTGGCCGAATCGGAATTATTTGGGCATCGTAAAGGGGCATTTACCGGGGCAGTTGCTGATCAACAAGGGCGCATACAAGCGGCTAAGGGCGGAACTTTATTCTTAGATGAAATTGGAGATTTACCACTTTCGATTCAAGCGAAATTATTACGTTTTTTAGAAAGTGGCGAATGTCAAGTGGTGGGGCAAACGCGTGTCGATAAGGTGGATACTCGAATTATTGCCGCGACGCATCGCGATTTATACGCACAATCACAACTGGGCAAATTTAGGCAAGATTTATATTATCGTTTAAATATTGTGCCTTTAGAATTACCGCCCTTATGCAGACGTTTGGATGATTTAGAAATGCTGCTGGATACTTTCACAAAGCAGTTAGCACAACGCCACAACTTATCACCTCCCCATTACAGTAAGGCGACACTCAAGCAATTACGTTGTCATACGTGGCCGGGCAATATTCGTGAATTACACAATTTTTGTGAACGTATGCTGATTTTATTCCATGGTCAAACTATTGAGCCAACGCATTTGCCTCGTGAATTTCAGCCTGCAAAAACTGCCTTATTTCAGCAACTTGGAGAAATTGAAGGATTTCTTTTGCCGGACACTGGGATTAATTTGGAAGCATTAGAAATTTCAATGATTCGCCAAGCCCTTCATAAAACGTATGGCAATCGTAGTCAAGCGGCACGGTTATTAGGTTTGACGCGAGACACGTTGTTGTATAGGATAAAAAAGTATGCGATACAAGCCGTGACAGATAGCATCCCTAAGAAGGGATACTATCTGTGAAGCTATTTGAATAACGTGCAGCTTATGCTAACAGAATTAACGTTTTTATCAGCCTTTTTTGCCGGGTTATTAGGGGCAACACACTGCATTGGCATGTGTGGCAGTATTGTTGGGGCATTATCCCTGAGTTTGCCGGCTAATGTGCATCAATCCCATTTTCGGTTAGGGCTCTATTTACTCGCCTATAATTTTGGGCGCATCAGTAGTTATACAGTGGCGGGCATTTTAGTGGGTTTTTTAGGCGCGCAATTTATGCCGTGGCTATCACTCAACAATCCCCAGCCCTTGATTATGTGGATATCGGGTTTGTTTATGATAGTGTTAGGGCTCTATCTAGGCGAATGGTGGCAAGCACTCGCGCTGTTGGAACGGGTGGGGGCACACTTGTGGCGCAGAATTGAACCCGTTGGACGGTATTTTTTGCCCGTCAAATGTCCATTACAGGCACTCGGATTTGGTTTAGTGTGGGGATGGCTACCGTGCGGATTAGTTTATAGCATTTTGGTTTTTTCGTTAACCTCATGCAGTGCTTGGCAAGGCGGGCTGCTGATGTTAGCTTTTGGACTAGGGACTTTACCCGCTTCATTAGCTTTGGGCGTGACAACACCGTGGCTCATACGATTTATCCATCAATCAGTGGTTCGTAAAATAGTTGGGGCAATCGTGATTGGCTTTGGTTTGTTTATTTTATTGGGTAATTAAATTAAATTAACTCACTTTCAGGAGTACAAGGCGAACCTTGTACGATTGGGCAGCGTAGTTTCTCAGGATTCGTCGTTTTCAGGAGTACCAGGCGAACCTTGTACGAAAAAAGCGCGTCGTTTCTCATTCGTTTCAGGCGAACCTTGTACGAGAAAACCGCGTTTTTTTCTCCGGATTCGTAATTTTCAGGAGTACAAGGCGAACCTTGTACCGTTTCTCATTCGTTTCAGGCGAACCTTGTACGAGGAGGGCGCGTATTTCAGCCCATCTGGTGGGCAAGCGGGCTGAAAGATGGTGGTATTTTTTAAGTTCCGAGTGCCCGCTTGGGATGGCCTACAAATATAAAATATAAATTATTTTTATATTTCGCCATTGGCGAAAGCATTCCTTGTCATTATTAAAATTAATCATGAATCACTTTGTTCAAGCCATTAAATCGGTACCTATTTGGTTAACCGTGTTCGCACTACATGCGTTATTATTGTGGCAACTGCTACAAGTTGCACCTGCCAAAACATCTCAAACACCGCCTAAACCCATCATGGTAAGTCTTATTACACCGCCACCGGTGGTAACGCCACCGCTGCCTTCACCGAAACGGGTGGCACAAAAACCGCTTTCTAAAAAAACGGTGGCTAAAAAAGTCAAAAAACGGACGAAACCAAGAAAGGTTAAAAAGGCGAAGAAAGTCAAAAAAGTCAAGAAACGCCAAAAACCGGTTGTCCGAAAAAAGTTTAGGGCTAAGACTCAGAAACCAAAAACGCTGCCACCTTTGTTAAAGGAGGAGGAAATTCTTCCGTTGCTCCCGTTAAGAGAGGAAATTCCCATTTTTAATCCGCCGTTATTAAAGGAGGAAACACTGCCGCCTATCATAGAACCGGAAACGCCTCCTTTTCGTAAAGTGGCGCAAGAAGATATTTGGACAAAGCAGACAAAAACCGCCTATCCAAATCAACAAGATACAACGTCGCGTCAATGGAATCAAAGCCACCATGGTGTCAATAATGTTGGCGTAACCATACCACCTTCATACCAAGCGGCTTATTTACATAATCCGCGCCCCTCTTATCCAAGATTGTCAAAGCGTAGTGGCGAAGAAGGCACTGTTTTGCTCCAAGTAAAAGTCAGTCAAAACGGTAGAGTGGCTTTGGTGCAAATCAAAAAATCCAGTGGTTTCAACAGATTGGACAAGGCTGCACTTAAAGTGGTGAACAACTGGCGTTTTGTTCCCGCCCAAAAAGCCGGCAAGGTTGTTAGTGGTTGGGTTATTGTGCCGATTGTTTTTCAATTGAGGTAAATAATAGTAAGGCGCATTCTTATTTTTAGGCACTTAATAACTACAAGGATTGCTTATAAGAAAGGATTAGATTTTGAGGTTTATTTTATTCGAGGTTTTATTTGAATCAGGGTGGTGCTTAGAATCTAAATTCGATTGATAATCTAAATTAAATCCTTTTTTATAAACAATCCTTGTCGTTATATTGGTGAAAGTAATAGTAAGGCGCATTTCTATTTTCCCGAACTTAATAACTAACTACAAGGATTGCTTATAAGAAAGGATTAGATTTTGAAGTTTATTTGATTCGAGGTTTTATTTGAATCAGGGTAGTGCTTGGACTCTCAATTCGATTGATAATCTAAATCCTTTTTTATAAACAATCCTTGTAGTTTTTTTTTTACATTGAAAGGCATGAAATAATGGAATTTTCATCTAATCCCTTTGGATTTTTACACTTCATACAACATCTTAATGTTATCTCTTTATCTATTCTGTTTATACTGCTGTTTATGTCGGTGCTGTCGTGGTATCTCATCATTACAAAAACGTTACAACTGGGTTTTACCTATTGGCGTTCTCGGAAAATAACCAAATTATTTTGGCATTCGCCGTCATTGGAACCACTTATCACCCATTTGAGCAACACCAAGTCTAAATATCCATTTTCTCATATCGCGTTGCAAGGCATTAATGCCACCCGCCATTATGAAAAACAGGCTGAAAAACAGTTAACCACGATTTGTTCGCACAATGAATTTCTGACGCGCAACCTGCGCCGTGCTATCAACGAAGCCACCGCACAAATAAATGCGGGCTTAACGATACTGGCAAGTATTGGTAGCACAGCCCCTTTTATTGGTTTACTGGGTACCGTGTTAGGCATTTATGATGCCCTGATCACCATCAGTGCAAGGGGGAATGCGTCTTTAGATACCGTTGCCGCGCCGGTGGGAGAAGCCTTAATTATGACAGCCGTTGGATTAGCGGTTGCGATACCAGCGGTGCTAGGCTATAACGCTTTAGTGCGTGGCAACAACGCTTTTTTAAATAAATTGGAAGGTTTTGCCCATGATCTTCATACTTACCTGAATACTGGCACTCGTATGGATATGAAAAACCCTATCTATCTCAAACAGAATAGCCAACCTAATCCTATTGATAACCGTTAACCGAAGTGCAATGTGAACTCATGTTGGGTGGGCAAGCCTTCTATTGCCCACCATTGTCATATTTTTTTTGGCAGGTAACCTGAAAAATGAGATAACAGAAGTCATTTCAGGGATAACATCTATTGAAGCGAAGTTATAAGTCAATATCATCCAATATCAAAACAATTTTATTTTGAGCATTGATACCGTCATGGGTTAAAACCTCCTTTGCTCTGTGAATATCAACGACAGCGCGTCGTCTTGATTCTGGTTTATCGGCGGGCGCAAAACGATAGACGATTCTGTCGTTGGCATCGGCGGCTGCCAAGTCGATAACATGGGTTTTATCATTGATTTGTGATTTTTGAGGTAATGTCACCGTCAAATCGGGACAGTTTTTATGAACGCTGCATAATTCGGCAATGGTTTTTTCTTCGACATCACAAGAAAATTGTTTTGCCCACTCATTCAGGCGCGTTTTTAATTCACGAATCGCCACTACCGCCTGCCGCGTATCACCATTATGGCTATGCAGTTCGGCTAACGCAGTAAGTAGCTGCATGGAGGGTACAACGGTTAAATGCCCGGCTTGACAGACTAACGAGGCTAATTGCGACCGTCGCCATATTCGATCTTCGTCAGCCATAAAAGCGGCCGTCGCCCAAAATACATTATTTTCCGCCTTCAATGCTTCATCCAAAAATGACGGTTGCCTTTCAAGAAAAGCGTCCTTATCAATACTACCATTTTCTTGCAAAGGTTTACGATACATCCCACTCAAAATGATAGGCTGGATTGTGTCATGTGCATTGATATCGTGCAAATAATCGGCTAACGCTTTATCGGCAGTATCGAGTGTGGGTGAACACGCTGGAGGCGGTTTATCAGGCGCATGGACGCAACCATCACTCGCCCAAGCCAGTTCAATATCCACCGCAATCACATTCGCACCGCTTTGCACCGCCTTTTCAATCAAGCCTTTGAGTTTATCGCGGGGAGTCATCACCGGAAAGCCCCAGTCACGATAGGTTTGATCATCAATTGTGATAAGTGCCATCCGCTGCATTTCTTGTCCATCGTGCAGCGTTGGCTCAAAATCACTTTGCCAATACATGATTTTATCCAGCGCAAAGTCCTTGATTTCCTTAAAAAAGACTAAATTCTCGGTTTTGAGCAAACCCATTACAACTACAGTGGCAATAACACAATTGATAAGCAATTGTATAACAACGGATTTTTTGTCATCATATTGACGTATCAATAAAAAACGTGATAGTTTGGTATTCATGTTGAATTATTAATTTATAAATTCAGGAGTACAAGGCGAACCTTGCACGAGTAAATC
Organism: Candidatus Parabeggiatoa sp. nov. 1; assembly: GCA_003646175.1. Lineage (GTDB taxonomy): Bacteria > Pseudomonadota > Gammaproteobacteria > Beggiatoales > Beggiatoaceae > Parabeggiatoa. Next base: position 8,664 of record QNER01000048.1, on the reverse strand, counting down.
ACATCTGGGATAATTTTTACCCCCTTTAGAAAAATAATAAAAATTTGTCGTTCGTTTGTAAACAAACCACTACCGTTTGCCATTGTTCACTCGACAGCAAATTCTGTATAGGGACGCATTATTGGGGGTTGAAAACCAAGCACAATATCTTCTCGTGGAACATCATGAGATATAAAATAACTGGCAATACCGTCTTCAGTCCAGTCCTCCTCAATCCAAATTTTGCCATTGCGAATAGCAATATGGAGTACCGTTTGCTTGAGCCTGCTACTGTCAGTCCAGCCAAGTTTACGCAATAAATATTGGTGGTGTTCATCATCAAAGGCCAGAATGACATCATAAGAAGAGCTTGGAAATTTAGCTAAAAGTGAAGCATACGAAGCCAGCGCTTGTTTGACTAGACTCGAATATCCATGATCTATATCCATTTTACAATCTCCTCTCGTTCAATATTAACCACCAATAGCTTAATTTTGTGACGCTGGACAATCATCTGGGTTCCTTTTTGAAGGAAAAAATCTTTGTAAACAAATTCGCTGATAGCCATGTATAACTCATAATCAAGTCCAGTGAGTTCAAGCAGATCAAAATAAAGTTCATACTGGCCCAGTGCCTGTTGTAACTCTTTGATGAACGATCGCCCAGCAAACGTTTTGATTTCTATAATAATTTTTTCCCCATTTTTCTTGGCTATCATTGTATGAGATTTTTCGACTGCCAAATCAGCGAATATTTCAAGTTCCTCATATTCTACTCTGAACGGATCATGAGTAATAACCCAATTGTCCTTAATAAGAGCGTTTGTGACAGCATCATGAATAATATCTTTTGCCATGTTTTTTGTCATGTCTTTTGGTGCGAGAAATCTTGGGCCTGAAAACAATATTTCTCGCTCTATTTATTTACAAGGTATCTTCCCAAAAAAGAATGCCCCCCTAAATCCCATACAACACAAACGGTGCCCAAAACAAAGGCCGTTTATACTTATGACTGTTCAGAAATTCCCGCTTGGTTTCTGTCAGTGCTTTCACTTGGTTCATCCCGCCCTTGAGTTTCTCAAAGAAACGCACAGTAAATTCGGCGGTACTTTCATTCAGCACTGTCCACAATGTCATCAGCGTGTTTTTGTTGCCGGCCACATAAAACGCATAAGGCAACCCCAGCACCCCTTCACCACGTAACAATTTTCCCTGCCCGGTTTAACAAGCGGACAATACCATTAAATCGCTTTTAAAATCATAACTCGGCCATTCGCTGGCGGTGATATAGCCATCAGTATCAGGTGTTTTATTCAGTTGATCGAGCACAATCACTGATAATTCAGGGGTTTGCGCGTCAAAATAACCATGCGCCGAAAATACCAAATAGCGATAGCGCGTCAATTCTTGCTCGCGGTTAAGACGTTGCAAATTAGTTTCAGAGGCCTCAGCTTGTTTATAAATAACGGGCCGTTTGTCGGCAAACAGTTTTTCTAGGGCCGCGAGTTCTTTCGTAGCGCCCGGCAGATTGCACCATTTGACTTCCTTGGCTTTAAAGGCCTTTTGGTAGCGTTGCTGATCATTCGCGTTGCGTGCGAGCATTCTTTCGACATCAAAATCGGGGGCGCGTGTGGGCTGATTGCATTTTTTAGGGCGGTTGCCGGGCAAGTGGTATCGCGGTGCACCCATCGCCAACAACGTTTCTCGGCCTTTGAGACTTTGGTACGCCTTTTCACGTTCTTTAAGCAGTGCCAATACCGACAGCGATTGCACATAGCTGATTTCATGTTGTGCGATAACCGGTTGTTCCTCAAGGATTAAGGTTTCAAACGGGATTTGAGCCAGCATACTGTCGGGGGAAATTATCCAACGTGGTTTGCTGTGCAGACGATCCTGAATCGGTGCGAGGAGTTTTTTGCCTAACTTTTTGACCTTCTTTGGTTTTTTATCACGGCTTGGTTTTTTACCTACGAAAAAACGGCCATCTGCAAGTTGCCAGACATATTTGCGTCCACAGGCTCTGCTACGCAATTTTTTGACGGTGCATTTTTCGCCTAACAATTGTTGGTATGTTTTCAGCGTTTGTTCAAGCCCGGCAATTTCTCCTAAATCATGGGTTTGCAAATCGCCGGTTGAATCCAACGTGAAAACCAGCACATGATTATCCAGCATCAGATAACTGATAAATAAACCATCTGATGGAATTAGGTTTGCGCCTTCGTTGATGGTAATAATTTCAGGAGCAACGAGTTGTTTAAATTCTTTTGGGTATTTTGTCATCAAACCACGCTGGAAATTTGCCGCTTGTTTGACGACTTGGTTTTTTTGCCTCTCAAACACTAGCCGTTTTTCAAGTTCGGCAGCTTGAGCAATCTGGTGATTCAAAGCGGTTATTTGCCGATGATGATTTTGGAATTGTTGTTGCTCCTTTTCAGTTAAACTGGCTTTTTGGGCTGCTAAAGTGAGTATCATGGAGTCGAGTCGAGTGCGAGCTTTGGTCATTTTTGCAGTATGAAAAGCGTCAATACTGTTATTGCTTAAATGGTATAAAAAAGATAAAAGAGTATAACTCTCTGTGTATTGTTTAAATAAAGCTTGGCGATTTTCTGCGGATAAATCGCTACGACGCAAATGTTCTACACCTTTGACTAAGGTTTTCAACAAATCGATAGCTTTATAAATAGAACCTTGCTCACTATAACCAACTGCTAAATTACTCAAGCTTTTTAGTGTGTCAGGGTGTTTATCACCTAACACTTCCTTAAACAAGTGATAGCCATTTTCAAACAAAGGCAAAGCCTTGTCTAAGCGATCCTGTTTGAGGTAAATAAATGCCAAAATATTCAAACTCTTGAAGGTGTATGGATGTTTGTTTCCCATAACCTCTTTTGTTAAAGGATAACTTTTTTCAGACAATGACAAGGCATCGTTTAAGTTGCCTAATGCTTGGTAAATAACTGCTAAATGATTCATGATTAAAAGGGTGGTAGGATGTTTATCGCCCACAACATTTTTCGCCAAACGATAGTTTTTTTCCAGCAAAAGCAAAGCCTCGTCTAGGCTGCCCAAACTTTGATAAATGCCTGCCACATTATTTAGGATTATGAGGGTATCAGGGTGTTTCTCGCCTAAAACTTCCTTTGTTAAGTCATAAAGTCTTTTGGATAAAGGCAACGCATCGTTTAAACGGCCCAACGCTTGATAAAGAAACGTCAAATTATTCAAACTGAAGAGGGTAGAAGAGTGTTTATCACCCAAGATTTCCTTTGTTAAGTGATACCCCTTTTCTGATAAAGGCAAAGATTCTTCTAAGCGACCTAACGCTTGATAAATATAGGCCAAATTATTCAAGAATGTGTGTCGCCTAATACCTCCTTGGTTAAGCGATAGACTGTTTCAGACAAAGGCAAAGCTTTATCTAATTGTCCCAACGCTTGGTAAGCTCCCGCCAAGTTATTCATACATAAGAGAGTATCAGGATGTTTTTCACCTAGCACCTCCTTTGTTAAAGGATAGAGTTTTTCCGACAACGTTAATGCCTTGTCTAGTTGGGCCAATTTTTGGTACAGAACAACCAAGTAGTTCATGTTTTGTAAAGTCGCATGGTGTTTCTCCCCGAGTATCTCTCGCTTGATGTTAAACGCTGCTTCTGCTGTCGCTAAAGCCAATTTAAATTCTCCACGTTCGTAGTGTTGAATGCTTAGAGCATGGTATAAATGGACTAAGAATTGCGATTGTTTTTCATCTTGAGCAACCGCTTGAGCAATTGATGTAATTAAACTCAAGCTAATTATCCAAACCAACATGTTGAATTTCATAATTATTTCCTCCAATCGAGTACAACGGATACACGAAATAAACGGATTTGCGTTTTGCCAATTCGTTTATTTCCAAATTCGTTGTGCTCTATTATTGATATTAATTTGACAATGTATCACGCCGTTTTGCCGTACAAGGTTCGCCTGAAACGAATGAGTAATCACGTTTGGTTTCGTACAAAGGGAGCGAAGTACTCCTGAGTAATCACGCCCGGTTTCGTACCAGGTTCGCCTGAAACGAATGAGTAATCACGTTTGGTTTCGTACAAGGTTCGCCTTGTGCTCCTGATAAATTGTACCTGAAAATGGTGCAGACAATGATAAATAATCTGAGTCATCATTTCAAGGATGTTAGCAGATTTGACTAGGGCAATTGCACGGCATTGTTCTTTTAGATTTAATGCAAAAATTGATGCGATTGCCCGACAGATAACACAGATTGTGTGGATGAAACTGTGTATTGTATGTACTCGATGATCAAGTTTTTGATGTTATTTGGCTTGACGACAATCAACTTTTGAGGGTTTATAAATGCAACTCATTGATTTTTAATCAAATGAGTTTTTAGACACAAAAATTATGTTGAAATCAACTGTTTACAAAAATACTTGATCATCGAGTTATAACTAACTTGATGATCGAGTTATAGGTTTTAGGCTATTTGAGTTTAGCATATTTGGTGGCTTATTTAGCTTTGGCGATGTCAATCTGAACATTAATATGGGTGGCTCAGAAACAAAGCCAGAAACCACGCTTTCTATGCCAAAACCAGATAACCCATTGATTTTACATAAACATGTCGTCACCGGCGAAGGCCGACAAATCTGTCAAAATCAAAAACCCGATTACGCCTGCAAGCGGATCGCAATGATGTTAGCAGAACGGGATTTGTCCGAAAAAGCCAACGTGGCACTGGCGGCCCAAAGCACACTGGACAATGGTAAAATCACTACGGATATTATCCACACCCAAACTCAGGCTGTCATCGCCAATCGGACAATAGTCTACAATAATTATGACGCGGATGACAATAGCTACGTCTACCGCTTACAGGCGACGGTTAGCAGTTTTTAATGTGTTAAAATGGATATTATCCCTAAGAAGGGATAGCATCCATTCGTAAAATTGTTAAAATGGATACTATCCCTAAGAAGGGATAGCATCCATTCGTAAAATTAAAATAGCATTAGCCGTATCGCGGGGCTTGTAGAATTTATACCGATTTAACCACATGGACAGGTACTTAGTGCTCAATTAATTATCCTCATCTCAGAAGATGCACCAACAGATAAACAGTATTTTATAGGTTCAAAATCAAACATTCAAGTGAATGTTATTTTTATCCGTTTATTTCGCGTATCCGTTGTACTAAAGAGTGATACTCAAGACTGATAATGACCATTTTTTTAAAAAGGCACCTCCTCATTATCTGGTTTCGGGAATAAGGAATGTCATTTTTCCCACGCGCTGGTGCTTTGTTAAAATGGATACTATCCCATCGAGGTATAGCATCCATTCGTAAAATGGGTTAAATATTACAAGAGGATGAGTATGAAACAAAACCAATTAATACTCAGATGCTATGCAAGGTATGATGAAGGGCAATGGATAGCATTTTGTCTGGATTTTGATCTGGCAGCTCAAGCAGATAGCTTTGAAGAGGCTAAAACCAAACTTGAAAACATGATCAAAGCATATGTTTTTGATGCACTCGTTGGTGAAGACAAAGACTATGCCCAGCAGTTGCTTTATCGCAAAGCCCCCTTATTAGAGTGGTTAAAATATTACTTTTATCTCGTGACGTGCCGTTTTACTCATGCCAGAAAGGGGGTGTATCGTTTATTCCATGAACCATTACCTTTAACGCCTTATTATAATAACAAAACCGCATGAGCTCCCGTTATCCACCACTCACCTGTCGTCAAGTTAAAACAATTTTAACCCATCTCGGTTTTAAGCAAAGGGCTAATGCTGGTGGTACGTCACACGAGCAATGGATAAAGGACGTTGATGGTAGACGTTATAAAGTCACTGTTGATTGTCCTAAAGCACCTTTTAGCCAGTCTCTAATCGCTTCTATGGCGAGGCAAGCCGGTTCACAAAGAAGAAATTTTACGCGGCATTAGAAAAATAAGGCAGAGTTATCCGTGAAGATAGGCGTTATGGTTCTGGAGGTATATTTATGAAAGCATACTCACAACGCTCTAAAGAGCTTGTTTTTCTATTAGATAGGGCGCGTCAAGAAAGAGAAGTGCAGATTGAACATCAAGAACAAGTTTTTGTGCTTAAAAAAGTATCTCGTCCTTTTTGAAGTTGGCGATATTAGTTGGCCCGACATCACAGCCGATGAAATAGACGAAATGTCTAGTGCAAGCGGAAGTGTCATCCAACAGTCACTTTAAAATCAATAGATTATAATTGTTGTCCCGTACATAGATGCTGCAATGTGGGTGATGATATTTTGTAGGGCCCGATTAGCTGCACTGGTAATCCACCGATTCGATAGTGGATTACATGACGCTAATCGGCCCCCTATTTATCTATTATAGTTTATACCGATTTAATGATTCATTTTTCATTTCAACAAATCCGGGAATGAAGCTAATCCGTTGTACTGTACTATTTAATGGAGAAAACTTATGCCGTCACAGGTAAAAATGCTCATCAAATGTGCCGCAAGCATTGTGATATTTTGTGCGTTAGTGAAACACGCTCAGGCCGATGATACCGCGCCAGAAGGGGAAAACGGGGAATTAGTAGAGGAATTGCGTTTTTTACGCGCAGAATTGGTGACGATTGAAACCGCCTCTGGAACGGCAGAAAGTCTACTGGATGCGCCTGCGACAATGATGGTGGTTACCGCTTCCGAAATTAAACAACGGGGTTATACCGATTTGCCGGAAGTGCTGATGGACTTACCTGGGTTTGATGTCACAATCCCAAACGGTGGCACTTATATGATAGCTTATCAGCGTGGCTATCGCACCCCCTACACGAGCAGAACCTTGTTTATGATCAATGGTATCGTGGATAATACGTTATGGGCACACGAAGCCGCGATAAGTCGTCAATATCCGTTGTCCAATATCAAGCGCATTGAAGTATTATATGGCCCCGCAAGTGCCGTTTATGGGCCAAATGCTTTTTTAGGCATTATCAACATCATCACGAATGATGGCACGGCAGTTAAGGTGGGAGAAACCGATGTGACTGTCAATGTTCAGGCTGGCAGCTATCAATCGAAAGGGATTGATGCCACCGTCAGGGGAAAACCGATTCAGGATCTGACTTTTTCCATTAGCGGGCGAGTGTTTAAAAGTGATGAGCCTGATTTTAGTGGGCAATTTGGTTTTATGAAACCGGAACAACTCAACGATCCAAAAATCTGGGGGCCGTTGCTTGAATTGGAACACGAAGGCCATCAATTTGGTTCTTATTACGATCCCACCAATGATTATGGGGTATTGGCGGATTTACAATATAAGGGTATGAAACTCGGGTTGATTCACTGGAAAAAAAAAGAGGCTTATGGGCCCTACTATGCCGCTGATCGTGCCCAAAACAATGCCTTTTGGAATAAAGACAGCGACCAGTTTTTTCTTGAATATGACAAAGAGATAACCGGTTCGCTGAAAAGCCATTCATTGCTGCTTTACCGGGAAAACCGTCGCTATGGATACTGGGCGGAGGCCGAACCTGATTGGAATGACGGCATGGAAGACTATTCCTATATCAGTTTTACCCACTGGAATTCTGATAACAACAGTTGGTTATTTAAACAGAATTTTGAGTTAGCCTTACGAGACAATGTGTTACTTTCAGGCGGATTAAAATTTGAACGCAAGGAATTAACCCAAGCCTTTGATGTGCCAGGCTATTGGGAGCCTGCGATTAGTTCAACCGCCGAAAGCGGCTCTGGGATTGGACATAGTACCGATATCAACTATACGCCTCCCCCACCACCGCTGTCTGAAATGCCAGAAGATAATATGGCACACACGCGGGACATTGGGGGATATATTCAAGGCATTTTTGATGTTGCGCCTTTCCGTTTTAATGTTGGCGTGAGATATGACAAAAACTCGATGTATGGCGATGTGATCAATCCACGAGCCTCAGCCATTTATAAGTTGTCAAAACCATGGACTTTTAAATTGCTCTATGGGGAAGCTTTTCAAGAACCTCCTCCATCATTGCTTTGGGGCGGCTGGAGTGGACGTAAAGCCAACCCTGATCTTCAACCCGAAAAAGCACGGAATATCGAATTTATCGCTATGCATCAGATGAAGCGTTGGTTCCATGAAATTTCTCTTTATCGTGCCCATTATACGGATGTGCTCAAGGAAGAAGCCGAAAATGCAGGTGAACGCGATATCTATGGGTTTGAATATCGGATGAAATCTTCTTTTCCAAACGTGATCGCGAATTCAGCGGACATCACCGGTTATTTCAACTACACTTTTACCAAAGCCACCAGCAGTGTGCATTATAATCACGAACTTGGCGAATGGCAGGAAGGCGATACTGAATTGGGTGATATTGCCCCGCATAAATTTAATATTGGGGTGAATGTGCCGGTTGGAAAACAATGGAATCTGAATTTAAGAGGCAACTTTGTGGGGGAAAGAGAATTGTACACGCGCAATCCGTTGCGAGCGCAAGGCGAGAAACTGGATGCCTATTTCACCCTGAATGGTGTGATGACTTATCGGTATAACCCATTTGAGATTTCTTTCAAAGTACTCAATATGTTGGATGAAGCGTATTTTCATCCGGGGCCAGAAGCCGCTAATAGTGGCAACGATTTCACTCAACGCTCCCAAGGGTACACAAACTCTCTGATACCACAGCCGGGACGTTCGTTTTGG
>QNER01000047.1 GCA_003646175.1 Candidatus Parabeggiatoa sp. nov. 1 | reverse complement strand
TAAGCAATCCTTGTAGTTATTGTTAAGTGAACTACAGGGATTGTTTATAAAAAAGGATTATATCGTGGTAAGGTTTGGGTTTATCCCTTCTTATAAGCAATCCATGTAGTTATTGTGTGTAGAAGTTTGGGTTGAAATCCCTTATGATATATAATCCTTGTAGTTGCTTTTAATCCTGTTCATCAGCAAATTGGTCAGAATTTGTGCCAACGCGCCGGGTAAACTCTTCACTTTTACATCATTGGGACAATCCATCAAAATTTCAAGATGAGTTGGTTTAAATCGATTATGCAACTATTGAACACTGTTTGTTAGAAGTATACTGCGTAACATGAGTTACGAGCTATACATATTGTCATTCTTGATTGTTATTTTTGCTTCAAAACCAGCAACGTAATATCATCAAATACCTTTTGTTTTCCAATAAACCGCTGCACTTCATCAATAACGACTCTCTGGATTTCTTTGGCAGACAAATGCCAGTTGCGACTCACAACTTCACATAAGCGTTCCAACCCATAAAGTGTCATCTCAAAGTTACGGGCTTCGGTGATGCCATCTGTATATAAAACAATACCTTCGCCCGATTGTAATGCAATGTCAGTTTCGGACACAAACTCAGCAATATCGTTTACGACGCCAACCGAGAAACCTAAATCAAAGGTATCAATTCGCTCAATTTCACCATTGATCTTCACCAATAACACTTCCTCATGTTGCCCTGTCAATTTGATTTGATGGTTTTGATAATCCAATAAAGACAAGGTCAAATTTTTGTCGGTTCCCATGCGTTGGGCATTGTCATAAATAATACGATTGAGGACCGTTAAAAATTGTTTGGCGTCAGCTATATCGCTTACTAATAAACTACGCACCGCCGTTTGTACCATCAACATTAACACGCCACTTTCTAAACCATGTCCGGTTACGTCGCCAATACCGATTTTGACATGCCCATCATGTTCAAGGACATCGTAGTAGTCACCACCGACTTCGTCAGCCGGTGCCATAAAACAGGCAATATCTAAGTCTTTAATCTGCCTGAGTTCTGGTTCTTTTGGCAATACCATCTGTTGCAGTTGCTTAGCAACATCCAGTTCAGCGCTCATTCGCAGATTTTCTTTTTTTAGACATTCATTCAGTATCTTAATTTCTACATTCGCCCCTGCTAATTCCTCATTCGCTTGGGCCAGTTGAATGGTGCGCCGCCTGACTTTGTCTTCTAATTGAGTCGCATATTGAGCGTTTTCTAATGAGATGGCAATTTGGCTGGACAGCATTTTTAACACATTAAGACGTGTTTCAGTAAACGCACCAGTTGTCAAATTATTTTCTAAATAGAGAATGGCTCGCAGTTGTTGTTGATACACAATAGCAAAGCATAAAACGGATTGGGTTTGATGTGTTCTAATGTAGAGATTATCTGTGTAAAATCCTTCCAGCCTCGCATCGGCTAACACCACATTCTCATGGGTGCGAGCCACATAACTGACAATCGCTTCGGGGAGATGATTTTCAACCGGCAGAGAATGCAGTACAGTGACATCTTCCTTATCAATTGCGCCTTCGGCTTCAATCACCCACTGTTCGTTTTGCGGCAAAATCAGAAAACCTCGCTCAGCACCGGCATTTTCAATCACAATGCTCATCATTTTTTCTAACAACCGGTTTAACACAATTTCTCCAGACAGTGTTTGAGCCGCTTTCATCACACTCTCTAAATCCAAAACGCTTGAAATGTTTATTCGACGAGTGGCGGTAGCCATAAAGGTTGCGGTTGAAGTGCTGGTGAGCATGGTTTGCATAGCAGGCATGCTTTTCTGGGCTAACCATTGCGGATACCGCTCTTCTAAATCCTCAACTTTAGCCAAAGCCCCCCATTGTTGATAGCGGTAGTGAGCCTCTTTCATGTAAAGTCCAGCAATTTTTGCCATGCTACGTCCGAAATAAAACTCGGCGGCTAATTCATAAGCTAAAGCTTCTTCATTGAGATATTCATTATCGAAGGCCCCAGCTATGGCTTTTTCGTACCCGTCCATCGCCGTCAAGTCTTGCTTCATGACTCGCGCTTTTTCAGCTTCGACTAAATCATGTTTGTGTTGATAATTGGACGGGGCATGAAAAGCCCAGCGTTTCATCTGTTTCTGATTGGACTCGACTTGAACAACTATCTCGCGTTGCTTATCAGAAGAGACGTTGTGGTACGTTGCCAATAGTGCGAGAGAGTAATAAAACTGGCGTATCGGAACCACCATAATACCAGCATTGGCTGGTTCATAACTGTCAGCCAATTCAGCATTAGCCACTGCCTGAGTAAAGTCTTTAAACAAATAGCATAGCATTGATTTTGCTAAATAAATACCAAATATGGCCATACCATAATTAGCTTCAAGCACCTTGGGCAAAATGTCATCTTCATTAAATGCGGTGCCAATTAAACGACATGGTTCTGAATGATGCCCTTGCAGGTTAAATACGGTTTGTCGCCAAAGATTGAGGTAAGTCTGCTGGTATTCCTGTTTGACCGCTTGCATCATCTCAACAAATTGGGTTTGTTTTTGCGCGACAGACTCCAGAGATTCACCGATCCAAAATAAATAGCTACCACAGTGCATCGCTGTCACCCCTGCAAATTCCACATCACCCGTTTCTAAGCCACTTTGACTACCTTCTATCAACGGCGCAATCGTTTCTCTTGCCGGTTTTTTCCAATGATGAATGGCGACGTTATATGACGCAAATCCTTTTGCTTTCCATTCCCGCGCATCAAATTTATCTAACAAGCTGATAGCCAATTGACCGACTTTATATCCAAATTCTAGTTCTCCAAGTGTGGAACACAAAAGCAGACCATACATCGTATAACCGAAAACCGACTGTCCAGAATTGCCGTATTTGACGGAAAGATTGACCATCGTAAATATAATCTGCGGTAAGAGTGCCGGTGCAACTGTATAAGACGGAGAAATCGAAAAATTTAAGACTCGCATGGCGGCGAGTTTATCGGGATCGGTCATTTCTGGCAGTTCATAACAAGTATCAATATTGAGTTGTGGTGGTTGTGTTTCCAAATGCACACCTAACCTGTCTAACACTTGCAACGCTGTATCTAATGCGGTTTGGAGTTGGTTTTTAGCAATAGATAACCGGATAAGAACCTCATAGATTCTTAGCTTATCTTGGATAATTTCAGCTTGTTGCAAAACCATCTGAGCAAGGGTTTCCGTTTGCTCAAAATGAGTACTTAATAATTCGGCTTCCGCCGTTTCCACGTAGAGATGAAGCGTCAATAAATATTCAGTCTGCCAACTCTCTTTAGCCAAGATCTTGCGTCCAGCATTGAGGTAATTAAGTGCAGGTTCATAAGCCATCGCGGCTTTAGCTTTTTGACCGGCCCTCAAATTCAGTTGAGCAATGTCATACTTCTCGCTTTGATCACGAGCCAGTGAAATGCCTAGATTGAGATGATCAACTGTCTCAAAAAGGTTTTCTTCTCGGTTCTGGGTATTGTCTAACAATAAATGTCCAATTTGCCAATGAATAGATGCTTTATCCGCATCGGCTATCAAGGAATAAGCGGCTTGTTGCACCCGATCATGTTGAAATTTAAACAGCGGGTTAGCCTCACACTTTTCTAGGTTTTCCGGTTGTTTATAATTCTCATCCAATGATTCAAGCAAGCCTTCTTCTATGGCTTGCCAAAGATGAGCTAAAGTATTGGGTTGGGCGTGTTGATAGATGATGGACAAGGTTTTTAAATCAAATTGATTACCAATACAAGCGGCTAATTTCAACGTTTTTTGTGTTTCGGCAGACAAGTTATAGATTTTGCCAGCCATCAATTCCACCACATTGTCAGTTATGCCAAGAGCGGTCATTTTGGAAACGTCCCATTGCCATTTTTGTCCCTTGATATCAAAAACCAATAATTCATTTTGATATAAGGACTTCAGAAATTCGTGGGTAAAAAAGGCGTTGCCTTGGGTTTTCTCATAGACTAACTGAGTCAAAGATTGTGCAGCCGCTCGCTCACACGCTAAGGCATCAGCGATTAAGGTGTTGACCTCATTTGGGGAAAGATTGGCTAATGCAATGGTGTTCACCGAAGTCCCCGCTTTTTGTACTTCTTCGACTGTCATCACCAACGGGTGGCTGGCATTCACTTCATTGTCTCGATAGGCACCAACAATTAAAAAATAACGACTATCCGTATCTGTCATTAGAGTTTTGAGCAGATTCAAAGAAGCCAAATCGGCCCATTGCAAGTCATCTATGAATAAAACCAGTGGATGTTCTTTCTGACAAATAGTTTGAAAAAAGTGTTGAAAAACGAGATTAAAACGATTTTGCGCTTCACTGAACCCTACTTGGGCTACGGCTGATTGTGGACCTATCACTAATTCTAATTGGTCAATCACATCTATTAATACTTGACCGTTGTTGCCAACAGCACTCCTGATTTTATCGCGCCATTGGCTTAAAACCTCAGCATTTTCAGTGAGCAAATAGTTGCAAAACTCGTTAAATGCTTGGCTGAGGGCCGAATACGGAATATTGCGCTGATATTGGTCAAATTTACCGGCAGCAAAATAGCCATGTTTTTCAGTCATGGCTTTATGAACTTCATGCACTAGAGCGGTTTTGCCCACGCCGGAATAACCGGCGACTAACATCATTTCGCCTAAACCCTGACTGACACGTTCAAAGGCTTGTAATAAAGTATTGACTTCGTTTTCGCGACCATAGAGCTTTTGAGGAATTTGGAATTTGCCTGAAAAGTCGTTTTGGCCCAATTCAAAATGGGTAAAAACTAATTTTTTGCCAAACACTTTTTTGGATAATGCTAAACATTTTTCCAAATCGGCCTTTAAACCAAAAGCAGATTGATAACGATCTTCGACATTCTTTGCCATCAACTTCATCACGATGTCGCAGATAATAGCTGGCACGCCGGGATTGATTTCACGCATAAATTTTGGTATTTTAGCAATATGGCAATGGACCAGTTCTAAAGGGCTTTCTGCGTCAAACGGCACTTTTCCAGTCAACAATTCGTAAAAAGTCACGCCCAATGAGTACAAGTCAGTGCGATAATCCAAAGCTCGATTCATGCGCCCGGTTTGTTCTGGTGAAATATAGGGCAATGTTCCCTCTAGTTGCTCTGGATTTTTGAGGGTGGGATTTTCACGCGGTAAGCGGCTGGCAATGCCAAAATCGATAATTTTCAATTGATGAGTGGCTTTATTCCAAACGATATTAGCGGGATTAATATCTTTGTGGATGACGTTAGCCGCGTGAATTTGACCCAAAGCATTGGCGATTTGAACGGCGAGGGGGAGAAAGTCTGAAACCGAAATCATCGCAGGTTCCTTTTTCTCAAAAATCGCTTTCAAGGATTCGCCCCCAAAATCTTCCAAAATAATGACGAGTGTATTTTGATATTTTTCAATATCATACGTTTTAATAACACCCTCATAATTGAGGTATTTTGTGATTTCATACTCTTGCCGATAGCGCGTCAATTCTTCGGGCATGGGATAGTCCTCTTTGAGGATTTTGAGGATAACCGGTTGATTGTCCTTTTTTCGCACTCCCCGATAGACGGTGGTGTTGGCACTTTCGTCAATCTGACTACCTATTTTATAGTTAGGTAGAGTTAGCATAGTGAGAGTTTCTCCTATAAGTGAACTACAGGGATTGTTTATAATAAAGGATTTAAAGCTAACTACAAGGATTGTTTATAATAAAGGATTGGATCGTAGTCATGTTTGGGTTTTAATCCCTTATTATATATAACAATTATAGTTATTGTGTGTAGATGTTTAGGTTTAAATCCCTTATTATATACAATCCTTGTAGTTGCTTTTAATCCTTTCTAAAATACAATCCTTGTAGTTATTGTTCGATAAACGAGCGAATTAACGCTCTCGTCAATCTGACTACCTATTTGATAGTTAGGTAGAGTTAGCATAGTGATAGTTTCTCCTATAAGTGAACTACAGGGATTATTTATAAAAAAGGATTAGATCGTGGTAAGGTTTGGGTTTATCCCTTCTGATAAGCAATCCCTGTAGTTATTGTATTTTGTGATTTCATACTCTTGCCGATAGCGCGTCAATTCTTCGGGCATGGGATAGTCTGCTTTCAGAACTTTGAGGATAACCAGTTGATTGTCCTTTGTTCGTATTCCCCGATAAACGGTGGAGTTGGCACTTTCGTCAATCTGACTACCTATTTTATAGTTAGGTAGAGTTAGCATAGTGAGAGTTTCTCCTAAAGTGAACTACAGGGATTGTTTATAAAAAAGGATTAGATCGTGGTAAGGTTTGGGTTTATCCCTTCTTATAAGCAATCCCTGTAGTTATTGTGTGTAAATGTTTAGGTTTAAATTCCTTCTTATATACAATCGCTTTCCGTTATGGTTAATTATTTTTGCTTCAAAACAAGCAACGTAATATCATCAAACACTTTTTGTTTACCAATAAATTGGTGTACATCGTCAATCACGGCTTGTTGAATATCATCAGCCGTTTTTTGCCAGTTGTGCTGGACAACTTCACATAATCGTTCTAGCCCGTATTGTTCTCTTGCCAGATTTTCAGCTTCGGTAATACCATCGGTGTAAAGCACAACCACGTCCCCCGGATTGAGTGACACCGATGTCTGCGACACAAAATCGGCAATGTCTTCTTCTAAGCCAATCGGGAAACCTAAATCCACAGTGTCTATCAATTCCACCTCGCCATTTCGCACCACAATCATTTCTTCATGTTGTCCGGTTAAAACCAGTTGTCCTTGTTGGTAGGACAACAGAGCCAATGTCATGTTTTTTCCCGTTTTCATCCGAATGACGTTGTGATAAACCATCTGGTTTAACGCACTTAAAAACTTAACCGGTTCCAGTTCATGGTAAGTAGCCAATAAGGTTCGCACGGACGATTGCACCATAATGGCTAATGCACCACTTTCTAGCCCATGTCCAGTGACATCGCCGATGCTCAACAACACACGCCCGTTTTGTTGAAGCACATCATAATAGTCACCGCCAACTTCATCCGCAGGTGCCATAAAACCCGCTATTTCCAAATCGTCAATTTGACGGAGTTCTTTTTCGGTGGGCAACAGCATCTTTTGCAAACGGTGAAGGATGTCTAATTCCGCGCTCATTCGCAAATTTTCTGCTTTGAGATGCTTAATGCTTAAATGGGTTTTGAGGCGAGCTAACAATTCATCTTTGGAAATTGGCTTAGTCAAGTAATCATTAGCACCAACTTCTAAGCCTGTTACCAAGTCTTCTACTTGATTTTTGGCCGTCAAGAGTAAAATCGGTAATTCACTGAGGGACCATTTTTCACGCAGTTTTTGAGTGACTTCATAGCCGCTCATACGTGGCATCATCACATCCAATAAAATGGCATCGGGTTTTAAACCCTCTTTTATGAGGTTGATAGCTTCCATACCCGATGTTGCTTGAATAATATTGTAGCGTTGTAAGGATAAAAAGTTAGCAACCACTTGTAAGTTCACAGATTCATCATCGACAATCAGAATTTGGAATTGTCCGAGTGTCGATGGAAGTTCATTGACGGACGCTTGTCCCGTTAAAATATCAGTGCTGGCATCGGCTGAAATGGTTGTTAACTGTGAATAATAGATTTCTTCAGAGATTGGTAAAGTAAAGATAAATCGTGAGCCAACCCCCAACTGAGATTCAACATAAATAGTGCCGCCATGGCGTTCCACTAATTGTTTGGTGATGGCTAAACCTAAACCAGTACCCCCATATTCTCTCGCTATTCCACCTTCCAGTTGTTCAAAGGATTCAAAGATACGGTCCAACTTATCTTCTGGAATGCCGATCCCAGTGTCAGAAACGGTGATAACAAAACCGCGATTTTCTTGAAAAGATTCAATATTTTCAACGATTTTGGCCGACACTTTGATTTTACCTTTTTCTGTAAATTTAATCGCATTACCGAGCAGATTGTGTAGAATCTGTTGCAAGCGATTTTCATCCGCTTTGGCGGGAGGCAAATCGAGCGTAAGCGCGTTGATGAGTTCAACATTTTTTTTTGATGCCAGTGGCAAGCTCAAAGTGAGTATCACATCAACGATTTCTCGCAAGCCAACTGGCTTAAGTTGTAATTCAATCTTATTATGTCTCAGTTTAGAAAAGTCCAGAATGTCATTGACCAAAGCAGAAAGTCGCTTACCACTTGAGACAATCATGGTGAGATTGGCTTTAGCAGGATCAGATAATTCACCAGCCACCCCTTCTCGCAATGATTCTGCAATACCTATAATCCCGTTAAGCGGGGTACGCAGTTCATGGGAAGTATTGGCTAAAAACTCATTTTTGACTTGATCTAATTGTCGTAACTCGACGTTTTTGGTTTCTAAGGCCGTCAATGACATTTGCAATTCGCTGAATAAACTGCGGTTTTCTTGAAAGATTTGAGAAACCGTTTCAAACCAACTCTGCCAGCCCACAGGTACCTTTGGAATAGGCGAAACGATGCCTTTATTTTTTGCTTCTATATGCTTCACCAAAAGTCCAGCGGGCCTAATAAATTCTTGGCGAGTCACACGAGTGGTCATAACCAGTATAAAAATCAGTCCTGGGAGCAGAACTAAAAATCCCCAACTGGTGCCATAAATTGCATCAAACACTATCTCTTGTTTGGGTGTCCACGAAACCAGTTTCCAAGGCACATTTTGGAGTTTCTGATAGAGAAAAAGATATGAATCTAGTTCGTGGATGTTGCCTTCTTGGGTTTGCAAGAGTTGATGAAACTGATAACGAATGGCTTTTGGGAAGGCCATTTCAGCAAATTTCACGGTTTTGTCTTTTGAACTGACTAAAGTCGGGTGAGCCAATAGTTGATTATTTTGGTTGCTAACAAACAGGACTGTGTGTTGATATTCAAAATCAAAGTTTTTGACAAACGTATTGAGAATATCAAGGGTAAAATCTAAAGCGACAGTCCCACGAAACTGGTTATCATCATAAACCGGCGCAGCACAGGTCACCATTAACCCCTTACCCCCTTCATCAATATAGGCACTTGTCCAATATCGCTGATGATCTGGATTGTGTTCTGGTAAACCTAGCCAATAAAATTCGTGGGTGTAAAATTCATCTGCAAACCTAAAATCTTTAGATAATACCCAAGGGTAAAGGTTTATAAATCTATTGGCTGAAGTGTAATAAACCCAAGCAACATTAGGCATATTGTGGAGAGCGGCTTGAAAATGTGGGTTGAGACTTAAAGCCATCTCAATTTCTCGGTAAAATGTCGAGGAACTATTTAATGAGCCCATTCCCGTCAGGTTTCCTACCATCGTTTGAGTATAAGGCGGTTTCACATTATCAAGATGATAAATTTTTTGCTCTGGCTTTTCAGACAATTGTGAAAATAGCAAAGAAGGTGAACGGTGGTTTTGATGGGCCGTCAAATAGGATTGCGCGGCAATTTGCATCGCATCCACCTGATCGATAGCGGCTTTCATCATGTAATCTAGGCTTAACACACGTTCTTCAAATTGGCTTTTGATTTGGCTCACCTCGTATTCGTAACGAGAAATAAACTGCAAATAAAAAAGCCCAGCAGAAACCACCAAAACCACAATCAACGTAGTCATCATTATGTAGTTATATCGCTTAAAAAATGCCATGTTGTTCTCCCTATTGTTGTTTGAGGACTAGCAACGTCATATCATCAAACACCTTTTGTTCACCAATAAATTGGTGTACATCATCAATGACAGCCTGTTGGATTTCGGCGGCCGAAAAATGCCAGTAGCGACTGACAACTTCACATAAACGTTCCACCCCATATTGTTCTTCAGTCAAATTGCGTGCCTCGGTAATCCCATCAGTATAAAGCACAATCCCATCTCCTGATTGTAACTTGATTTTTTGAAGTGATATATATTGAGTAATATCTTTTACGACTCCCACAAAAAATCCTAACTCAATGGTCTCTATTCGTGTCACATTGCCATCAAAGCGAACCAACAATACTTCTTCATGTTGCCCAGTGATATGTAATTGCCCTTCTTGATAATCTAATAAAGACAAAGTTAAATTTTTATCGGTTCCCATCCGTTGCATATTGTCATAAATAATACGATTAAGCGCTATTAAGAATTTTTTAGCGTCGGTGATTTCACTGACTAACAAGCTACGCACGACAGTTTGTGTCATCAGCATCAATACCCCACTTTCTAAACCATGCCCAGTCACATCACCAATACTGATTTTGACACGCCCATTATGTTCAAGAACATCGTAGTAGTCACTAACACTTCTTAGTGCTGTATGGGTTTAGTCACGTAATCTACGCAGCCCGCCTCAAATCCTCTGAGCTGGTCCTTGGTATTAAGCCTAAAATGGTGGGCAAGAAAAGGCCTTGGGTGGCCTACAAAAAAAACGTGACATCAAATTGAGGTCACACCCTTAAGGCGGGCAACCAAAAGACGTTACCGGCCTCCTACATTATTATTCATTTATAATGTTATAAAACTTATGCTTCAGTACTTAGCGAGTGCCGTCATAAAAATCACCGGGATATCTTCAAGAGTATCAATGGCTTTTAACCGCTTGCAGGTTTCAAAGCCATCTATTCCCGGCATCATCACATCTAATAAAATCAGGTTGGGGCGGGCAATTTTGGCCATTTTCAGCCCTATTTCACCGTTTTGGGCTGTAAGGATTTGAAAGCCGGCGTTTTTCAAATACGCCACGATGACTCCTAAATTGACAGGATTATCATCTATAACTAATATAACATTATGTTTTATATCAAGTGGTTGGCTTGGGCATGTTGTGGCCGTGTGGTTTTCTGCCATCAATGGTTCAAGCCACGCTGAAATTTGTTCGTGTTCAAACGTCTTGGCCAGTTTTTGCAATTTTTGGGCAAAAGGAAGATATTTTTTATCCACCTGTTCAAGGTGAGTTGCCTGTTTTTGCAGTTCATGTATATCCCCCAGCATGGCCAACTGATACCAGATAGCTAACTCAGCCGGTGGCGGTGGTATCAAGGGACACGCGACCTTTTCAGTAACAACCCTATTGTTAGCAACGCTTTCTTTCACCGGTGCCTCGTAAACCCATTCCAACTTCAAGTGAGTTTCCAGCAACGCAAAAAGTTTAGAAGCATCCACCGGCTTAGGCAAAAAATCATCACACCCCGCTCTCAGCATTTGCTCTCGTTCGACTTCAAAGGCACTGGCCGATATCGCAATAATAATGATATCTTTTAATTCAGGTATTTGCCGTATTTCTTGCACCGCTTCAAATCCGGTCATGACCGGCATTACCATATCCGTCAAAATCAAATCGGGCTGAAGCTCCTTAGCCCTTGCCACTTCTTCCTGACCATTTTTGGCCAACACCACCTCAAATCCGAGTGGCTCCAGATTTGTAGGGTGGGATCGCTGTCGCTCAGAACTCAAAAAATGCCACTATATCAAAGCCCGCTTGCCCACCATCCCGGAACAAAAATAGAGTTAAAAATGAACCTGAAAATTAGCTTATATTTAACACCCTAGGCTGAAGTTCCTTAGCCTTTGCCACTTATTCCAGACCATTTTCGGCCAACACCACCTCAAATCCGAGTGGAGCCAGCAAATTGAGCAATACCAAACGGTTGGGCAGTTTCTCATCCACTACCAATACCGTCCGCGGTTTACCTTTATAACCAATGATTTTCCCTATTCTGGCCGGTTTTTCATTGGCAACGGCTTCAACAACAGGCAAGGTTAAATAAAACCAAAAAGTACTTCCTTTTCCCGCCTCACTGTTAACTTGGATTTCACCACCCATCAATTGCACCAATTTGCGGCTGATTGCCAAACCTAAGCCGGTGCCAGCGATCCGCTGTTTAAGCTCTCCGGCCTGTTCAAATGGCAGAAAGATATGTTTTAATTGGTCTGAACTCATTCCCACGCCGGTGTCTATGACTTGAAAGTTCATCTGAGTCAGGTTTTGAACCATAATGTGTTTATCTGTAACCACACTCACGTCGAGTTTGACTTGGCCTTTTTCTGTAAACTTTATAGCATTATCTAATAAATTAATTAATCTAATATTTGCCGCAACCGTTTTTCATCAGCCTGCACACTGGTGGGTAAAGCATTAGAAAGTTCGATATCAAACGAAATATCTTTCTCTTGCGCGCGCATACGGATGATACCGACAATACCCGCCAGAAAATTCTGTAAATTAAAGTTGGACGGATAAAGTTCCATTTTGTTAGCTTCGATTTTGGAAAGGTCTAAAATATCGTTGCTCAGGGTCAATAAATGTTCACCACTCTGTTGGATAATGTTCAAACCCTCTGCTTGCAGCGTTGTTAATCCTTGGCTCCGCTTGAGAATTTGGGCATAGCCTAAGATACCATTGAGTGGTGTCCGTAATTCATGACTCATGTTGGCCAGAAAATCGCTTTTAGCTTGACTGGCCACATCAGATTTTTTTTTGGCATTTTCAAGTCTCTGGTTGATCTGTATCAGATCGCTTGTGCGTTCTTTAACCAAATGTTCAAGCTGATCACGATGTTGGGTCAGTTTTTGTTCAGCTTGTTTACGTTCGATAATTTCCTGTTCCAATTTCCAGTTAACCCGTTCAATCGCTTTGGCACGCTCCGATGATATTTGTGCAAACCGGATGATAAGAACCAACAACACAGCCGTCAAAATGCCCGCGCCAAGAACAACCTGCGGTAGAGCAAATTGTTCATTTCCTAACTGAACTCGTAAGGCCTGCCATAAAGCGACTGTAATTGTTGTCATACCAATACCCGCAGGATAAACAAACCAACGCGGAATCATCCTGATTTCTTCAATTGCGCTTTCATGCCAAGCATACATTAAAATGCCTACCCCGAGTATGATAAATCCTAAGGCGGTGTGAACAGCCATTTGAGTGAGATTTCCCCAGCCATAAGCCGTTTCTATGCCACTCAGGTACCCCATAAAAGCCACTACTCCTAATGCGATAATGAGTGAACCCAAAACGCCAACCGTCATAGATTGCAGCTTGATTCGGACAACATGAGTCATCATCAACAAAGCCAATCCATTGAGCATAAAACAAAGGGCCGTATTTGGTGCCATGCGTCCGGGCTGTGAGCTTTTAACAGTGACATAATGTTGCATTAATAGTTCATCAATGCCTAAATTCACACCAAACACATATTCGACTAAAGTCAGAAAACCAATAGCCCCAGCAACACCAGCGCAAAGCATCGCCAGTCGCTTATGGTTAAATAATAAAAATAATTTTCCCAAGCCACAAATTAAGAATCCTATAGCCGTGTTATACTGCATTGGCACAAAATTGGGGAATACCTGAATAAGCGTGATACTATGAGTGTACCAGCCAATCAAAACTATTCCCCCTAAAACGCTAGATAATCCGGCTGCGATTATCATAGCAAAGTATAATGATTGATATAGGAAGTGTTTATTTGTCATAGGTTTTTCTTATTTTTGGTAGTGGTCAAATTGATGCTGAACATGATGTATGTTCAATATCTGGTAGTCCTGAAATGTGGGTGATATTTTTTGATTTTCCCCAGGCTTCACCTAGGGCTATTCACATTTTCAGGCTAAAGTTTTGGCGAGCAAAAACTTTAGCCTGAAAACCCCTTCGGGGTTGACAGCCCTTTCTATATCTTCGACATCTGGTGGTGATTTGACAAACACTCAAGCGATTGTTCAGAAAAAATCCAAACTCCAAACAAAACAACCCTGAAAGGGTTTTTCAGGCTAAAGTTTCGCTTCGCTAAACTTTAGCCTTTCAGGCAAATGTTTTTCTAGAAAAACTTTTGCCTGAAAATGTGAATAGCCCCAGGTGAAACCTGGGGAATTAAAAAATATCACCCACATTTCAGGACCACCCAATATCTTATTGATCACTATAGTTTTTTTTATTTTTAGTTTATTATTAAATAACATAAAATATTTTCCATGTAAAGGATGCAATGGTGGTATGAGGACTCGCAACACCAAAACGGGGCGTATTCCAGCCGGTTCTGTACCCATCACCGGGTTTAAATCACAAAGAATGACATCACCTCTGGTAATATTTATCATTGAAGATCGAAGCGAGCCAAACGTTCTTCTTTCTAAGTTTGCTAAGCACTCTTCAAAAGCTGTTGACAGTTAGGAATGAAGGGGAACGGGTAATGGGCAGAAGGATAAATCATGTTGAGTATACACACAGAAGGCACAGAGTGACACACAGTGACACAGAGTTAATTTGTCATGAAAATTCAAAGAGTTATTTTAGGCTTGAAAAATAAAAACAGCTCAATTTATGAAGGTGGTAAGTATAATAAGAGGCTGTAAAAATATTCAGTAGTTTTTTGAACAGTTATAAAAAAATCAATCAATGAGTTACAAACACAAACTCGGCAGTTTGAAATTTTTTTTCACCGCCTCTGAGTTGAATTAAAGGAAAAATCCTTGGCGATATCATTGCGAAGCTTAAACCTCAAACCTATTACTTCGATAAACGGTTAACTATTTTTTAGAGAATACGGGTGCCTTGCTAAGTAAGGAACGTGCATAATACAACTAGGGCAACCATAAAGGATTGCCCCTACAGACCCAAATTGTAATTGTAGGGGTAATCCCTTGTGGTTACCCTAATTGGAAACCCTCTCTCGAACATCAGTAAGTAATCAGAAAAATCAATCAGAAAAATCTGATTAATGATAATCCAAACTTTCATAAAAATTCATAAAAATGATTTCGAGGTAAACGTTTTTGCACGCAAAAACTTTTGCCTCGAACATTGTGCCAACGCTGGGTACCGTCAAACTTGAAAGTAACACACTGATTAAAAAGTGTTTCTGTGAAGAATTTTTGGTGTTTTTTTTTGTGTGCAAATACCATAATTTATAACTAATTGTTTTATAATAGAATTTAATTTAATTTAATTTAATTTAATAAAAATTGCTTTTTATTGTTGATTAAATCAATAAGTGGCTTCAGACTTTGACGAGCCCCTGTATCTCACCCTATCTGTGACATTGAACTGAATCAGTGCCGGTTGGTAACATATAACGTTTATCTGGGCGATAAGGCCCGGAGTTATCACGGATTTGGGGAGGAACTGTTTGAGGCTTTTTTAACTCAAAATCGGGTTCAAAACTCACGTAATTATTTTAAATTATTACTGTCCCCCAAATCCGTTATAATCAGAAATTTCTAAACTAAGGAATTAAAGCTGGAGCTTCTTGCAAAACCCCAGGTTGACACCTGGGGGTATTCACATTTTCAGGCTAAAGTTTCGCTTCGCTAAACTTTAGCCTGAAAACCCCTTTGGGGTTGAGAGTTTTAAAAGTGAATAGCCCCCTTCGACAAGCTCAGGGACAAAGGAAACCTGGGGCAACCCCGCAGGAGGGGGTTGATTGTCGTATCCTCAAGTGAAACTTCGTTTCACCCCGTAGGGGTTGAATTTGAATTCGAGGCTAAAGTTTTTTTAGAAAAACTTTAGCCTCGAATAGGCTTTCAGGTAAACGTTTTTCTATAAAAACGTTTACCTGAAAAGGTAAAACCTGGGGAATGTAGAGTTTTGCAAGAGGCTCGCTGGCTATTTTTTAATCCTTTATTATAAATAATCCTTGTAGTTATAGCTAAAAGTTTTTTATTATAAATATGATAACTAAAGCATATCCGCCTTTTTTTTAGAAACTTAACTTAGTTTTAATCAGAGAGTTAGACGAAATAAAATATTTTTACCAATTGACCCGTAATTGGTTTATTATATTAATTATTGCTATAAAAGCTCGGAGGAACGTTAAACTGGTAGGTATAAAGCAACCCATCGCCCCACCAATGTCCCGCCATGGCGACATCAGAACGTGGTGGTAATCCCTACTTCGCTAATTGGTATTAACAACCAGTATAAAAAAGGGCCCGCTCGTGAGTGCCCATTTACTGAACAATGTTCAGAAATCCAAGGCTTGGTTTTCTTACGAATTATTGGGTCGTCCAAACTCACCTACATCGGTTTGTAGGGACTATCGAACGTGGCTATCTTCGATAGGCATCAGAACTTGAAAGCTCAGTCTTCAATGTTCGTATAATCAATAACTTGCATGTAAATAGGCGAAAATAATATTTCACAGAAGTCTTTGATAAACAAGCATTTTTTCGTATAAACGCCAAAACAATCAGTTAGGGTGAGTTACATACCATAAATCGTAACTACTCAGCACCGAAGGTGCGAATTATTATAGCCTAGGGCAACGCCCTAGGTGCAGGCGTTTATGATGTGATAGCCCTGAAAGGGCGCAGGTTCCAAGGTGAAAAGGGCGCAGCCCTGGGCTTTAATAAAGCGCCCAGAAAGGGCTGAGTAGTTACCATAAATCTTAAGAACTTCTTAAGGACTTCCAGATTTCTCGCATTCGCTCTTCATTAGACTTGTCCCTTAATAAGCTAAGTCCTTGATTTATTCATCTATTAATATATAATATTTTAAATTGGTTACGTTTATTTAGGGACAAGTCTATTATAAAAGCCGCGGTGTCCTGAAGCGGATAACTGAATCCTTCTAACTGATAATTGATTTCCACGCCAAAGTTTTTCTAGAAAAACTTTCGCGACGAATTGATAACTGATAACTCACATGTCAAATACTAACTCAATTAATATACTTATTGTCGATGACAATAAAAATAATCTTTTTACTTTGCATACTTTGATTAATGAATATTTTAATGTTCATATTTTAGAAGCCGATTCTGGAC
>QNER01000046.1 GCA_003646175.1 Candidatus Parabeggiatoa sp. nov. 1 | reverse complement strand
CTTCCGCTTTACTGTAGTAGTTGTTTTTTGGGTTTATCCTTTATTATAAACAATCCTTGTAGTTGTTTTTGGGTTTTATCCTTTCTTATAAACAATCCTTGTAGTTGTTTTTGGGTTTTATCCGTTATTATAAACAAACCTTGTAGTTGTTTTTTAGTTTTATCCGTTCTTATAAACAAACCTTGTAGTTGTTTTTTAGTTTTATCCTTTCTTATAAACAATCCTTGTAGTTGTTTTTGGGTTTTATCCTTTCTTATAAACAATCCTTGTAGTTGTTTTTTGGTTTGAGCCTTTCTTATAAACAAACCTTGTAGTTGTTTTTTGGTTTGAGCCTTTCTTATAAACAAACCTTGTAGTTGTTTTTTGGTTTTATCCGTTCTTATAAACAAACCTTGTAGTTGTTTTTTGGTTTGAGCCTTTCTTATAAACAATTCTTGTAGTTGTTTTTGGGTTTTATCCGTTATTATAAACAAACCTTGTAGTTGTTTTTTGGTTTTATCCTTTCTTATAAACAATCCTTGTAGTTGTTTTTTAGTTTTATCCTTTCTTATAAACAATCACTTGTCGTTATTGCGCGGCCCGCACTTCGTGCGGGCAAAAAAAACCAAAAAAACCAAAAAAAAAACTGCCAAAGCTAAAAAACCCAAATTCAAAGGGTTAGAAGAGCCTGGCGAGGCGAAGCCCCACGTTGCTGCCGCGGTTGCCATGCGAGCCCCTGTCACGGCTCGCTGTCCGCACGCTCCTCGGTCTGTCGTTCCACGCACCACCGCGGAGCGCACGAAGGCTGCCGCTTTTCTGGCTAATACACTTGCTTTCTTTACCAGTATAGTTATCCTCATACTCAGAGCAGGTCCATTCCCAGACATTGCCCAATATATCGAACAAATTAAACGCGTTAGGTTTAAAACTGCCCACCGGTGCTGTCTGTGCATAACCGTCCGTGCATTTATGATGAGTCCATGAAAAACCTTGATTTTTTTGTTTTGAAGTGTTGTCATGAACATTCGCATAGCGGCACGCTTGATCCGGATTATTTCCCCAATAACGCGACGTTTTTGTGCCTGCACGCGCTGCATATTCCCACTCGGCTTCAGTGGGTAAACGATAAGTTTGCCCAGTTTGCTGACTTAACCACGCTGCATAAGCAGTCGCATCATTCCAGCTAACACACACCACCGGATGATTGTCATTTTGAGAAAAATAAGGTTTATGCCAGTTGGCATCCTTTACATAATTCCAGCTACCGTCCTTATTGACATAACAACCGTTCTCTTTTTCTGCATCAGTCTTATACCGAGTCGCAGTCACAAATCGCCGAAATTCACCCACTGTCACTTCATAACGCCCCATCGCAAAACGCGCGACGGACACCGAATGCACTGGCTTTTCATCAGAACTGCCCTCGCCCTGAAGATCACCCATCCGAAATGAGCCGGCCGCAATCCGCACCATTTCTGGGCCTTGACTACCGTCTTGCAAACGATCACGGAAAAACTGGGTGGATTTTTGTTCTAATACCACCGGCACAGTGACATCCTGATCCTGTATCGTGATCCATTGGCGGGACGCAATATAACCGGCCTGATTAACCAACACCTCATAATCGCCCGGTTCAAGCGCAATACCCGGCACATATCTTGGCTTGATATTCATGATTTTTATTTGACTGTCCGCCGGGGTGGCTAAAACCGTCAACCGGTATTCGCTTGGTACAGGTTTCGGGGCTGTTTCGTCACTGGGCGGCACGGCTGGTTGTTGACCAGCGACAGGTTGTTGTTCCGCTTGCCATTTCGCCTGTTGCTGTTTGAAGGCTTCCCTTTCTTGTGCTAAACGGGCCTCGGCCTGCGCTTGCGCTTTCGCTTTGGCATCTAAATGGGTTTGCTTGGCTTCAAGTTCGCGGGCTAAACGGGTTTGTTCCGCTTTACGTTTCCGTTCTCTGTCAGCATCCCAGTTAAAATAAAACGGCTTATTCAACGCCACCGAAAACTCCGGCTGCTGCATCTTATGGGTGGCGTTGATCACTTCATTGCGGACTTGTATCAATGCATCGGTAACCGACAGATTAGGCACCAGCATCCATTTCATCAGCGATTTGACATAAGGACTATTGGCTTGGCCTTCACCACTTAACGCGACTTGCCCGGGCGCGGCTGCATACGCAATCAATGAAGCGTCCGGGGTTCTTTGCGGCAAAGCCAATCCCGGCGGAATCATATCGCCTTTGTACCAACTTTTAACAAAACGCGGTGGATTACGACACGCATCTAAAATCAACAGATTGACTTTATTCTCAACCGTTTTCATTGCGCTAAGCACATAAGTCATCGTCACGGTTTCATCCGGCAAATCATAAACCGCCTTCAGGGCTTGGTTCGCACCGATAGGTATCAAGTAATTAACGCCCTGATATTGTAGGCCGTGTCCGGAGTAGTAAAATAAGCCAACCCCGGGTTTTTTAGCCAATTGTTGGCTAAATTGGTGAACAGCCGCTTTCATCTGTTTGCGGTTAAGGTTGGTTTGATGAATCACGTCAAACTGGAGTTGACGTAATACCGCTGCCAATGCTTTCGCGTCATTAACCGGATTGGTTAAAAAATTGTCGCCGGCATAAGCCGAATTGCCAATGACTAACGCTGAGCGCTGTTCAGAGGACGGTGATGAGGGGAAAGGCGCAACTGCGGGGGGTGGGAAAATAGGCGGTGTTGTGCCCTTGGTAAAAGATTCTTGTTTGGGCGAGATACCTATAAATAGGATAACCCCGCCGATAATGATCACCAGACTGGTGATGACTGCGATTTTTTGGAATGACATGGTTGATTTCTCCTGAATGTAACTACAAGGATTGTTTATAATAAAGGATTAAAAAATACTTACCCCTAGTGCCAGAAAGCGGAAGTTTCCAGACCACCTCAGCCAACTAAAGCAGTTGTCTAAAAGCTTAAGTACCCTAAAGGGCACTACCAAAGAGGGTTAGTCGGCTTTAGCCGACTTGAGCTTTCAGACAACTGCTTTAGCTGTTGGCTGGCGGTCCTAAGATTTCCGCTATCCTGCACTAGTACAACGGATTTGGGGTATAAACGGATTTTTGGTTCCCACACAGCCAGTATCCGGTTTTTTGAAACGTGCCCTATTGGATATTCAAAAAAACGGGATAGAGACACCCAATAAAATGCAACGGGCGTGTTGTGTTACCCTATTTGAGGAAAATGGAGATAGTCGGTGCGTTATGCGACTGCGATAACGCACCCTATTTTTGCACAGCACAGAGCGTCGAGGCAGGCAACAAATTTTACTGATGCTATCCCTTCTTAGGGATAGTATCCGTTTTTTTTTAAATGAGAGTTAATTCACCTTACAAACCTTATTCCTCTATTTCACCATAGTCTGCAACTTGAAATAGTAATTGCTTGAGATCCTTTGGTTCAAAATCCACCCATAACACCATCGGCGTATCAACGTCCTTAACCGGCGTATAGTGTAACAGCGGAATATGCAACTGAAAATCATACGACAATGTTGCAGGTTTGCATGTTCCACCCTCATCAGGGGGAACAGAAATATCACAGTCCGCGGGATTGTCTTGGCAGGCTTGTTGCCCGGCTTCGTATCCCACTTGGTAAGGATCATCACCCTCATCAGGGGGTTGTTTTTCCGTGTCATAAAGTGCCAGAATTTCAGACTCAGACAGGGCATGGTCATAGATTCTTAAATCATCCAGCAAACCGTCAAATTGTTGGGCTGAATCCCAACACCCACCGACACAATCTTGATCACCACCAAGCCATAAGCCCGTTTTTTCAACACTGAGGTTGCCCACTGGCGCGGAATTCCATTCCGAATCAAAGTTGCTGTCGATATAAAGTTTTATTACCGAACCTTCACGAGTAATCACGACATGATGCCATGAATTGTCGTCGATTCTGGCATCACTCATTTTGTGATCTTCGCCCTTAACAAGGAGAACTATTTTCCCATTGTCATGTCGAATCAGGAACTCATTATCCATCCCTGAATTAGCCACAGAGAAGAAATGTTTGCTAGAACCAGAATCGAATGTCTGCAACCAAATTGCAAGGGTTAACGAGTTGAGGCTATTTATTGCCTCACCATCCAGTTTGATCCTGCCATCAACGCCATCAAACCCATAGGCACCAAGTTTGCCAAAGCGATCCGCAGTTATCAATGCACCATGCACGGTGCCATGATGCCCGTTGCCGCTGTCGTCGTTGACATTCTCACTAAATGGGTAAAATGCAACTAACCCATCGCTCAAGTCTGCCCTAACATTTCCTGCAACGAGGCACAATAGGCACGTTGCCGAAATGAATTTCACAGTGTTTCTCATTAAAAGTCCTCCTGAAAAAAAAGTTGCATTGTACAATAGTCAGAACCCAATAACAAGCAGGGTGGCGCAAAATTTTTTAGCACAAAAAGTACAGCACAGTGGATTGACAGTATCAATGATAGTACAGCGGATTGAATGGTAGTACAGCGGATTGACGGTATAAACGGATTTTTTCTTGAGCTTTGAGTGTGACTAACTGGGTTATAGCGTTTCCCGATTGCATGAGATACAAAAATCGGTAAATTTTTTTAAAGGTTTTAAAGCCCCAACGGGGCGAAATTAATATAGCCAGGGGCAACGCCCCTGGAACTCGTTGATTAAATCCGTAAAATCCGTCAATCCGCTGTACTACCATTCAATCCGTTGTACTAATGATGTTGTACTATTTACTCGATGTTCAAATTTTTTGTAAGTTGTTGATTTAAAATATAATATTATTTTTGTGTTTAAAAACTTATTTCATTAAAAATCGTAACGACTCAGCCCTTTCTGGGCGTTTTATTAAAGCCCAGGGCTGGGGTGTTAAATCTGGGTTGATTTTGCTCGTTTTTTTTCACACTATTTTTATTCAATTTTTGATCCAAGAAGGTGGGCAAGCGGGCTAAAAGATCGTGGTATTTTTTGAGTGACTAGTGCCCGCTTGGGATGGCCTACAAATCCAATATAGGGTGAAAAAAAGTGGCAAAAATGGAACAAATTTAACACCCCAGCCCAGGGCTAGGCTGTTGATTTTAAGCTGATTTAGGGTTTAAACGTGTTGCCTATTTTCATGGCTAAAAATGGTGGGCAAGCGGGCGGTAAGATTCGGGACAATGTTTGAGAAAGTAGCGCCCGCTTACCCACCCTACAAAACTATTTTCATGGCTAAAAATGGTGGGCAAGCGGGCGGTAAGATTCGGGACAATGTTTGAGAAAGTAGCGCCCGCTTACCCACCCTACAAAACTTTCATCAATCCGCTCTACTACCATTCAATCCGCTCTACTACCATTCAATCCGTTGTACTCATGACGTTGTACTATTTAGAAACCCATTAAGGCGTAGGCATCAAGTACCGCGCCTCAACCATCAACCGCTTTATCTCCCGCACCGCCTCAGCAAAACCGCTAAACAACGCACGGGCAACAATCGAATGACCAATATTCAACTCGCACACCTCTGGAATAACTGCAATATCCGCGACATTGTGATAATTGAGGCCGTGTCCCGCATTGACTTGTAAACCCACCGCGATACCCTGCCTAACGGCGGTGATAATGCGTTGATACTCTTGTTGACGAAGTTGCTCATCGGGCGCATCGGCAAAATGGCCGGTATGAATTTCTATTACTGGCGCACCAACACGCGCAGCGGCATCAATTTGGGTCGGATCAGCATCAATAAACAGAGAAACCCGTGTCCCGACAGCCGCTAATCGTTGACAAGCCTCTCGAATACGCTCCTTTTGATTGACAACATCGAGGCCGCCTTCTGTCGTCAACTCTTCGCGCCGCTCTGGCACTAAACAAACATCGTGAGGGCGAAGGCGTTCCGCAAACGCCAGCATTTCCTCAGTTACCGCCATTTCCAAATTCATGCGAGTCAGCAAAACATCTTTAATTAACAGGACATCGCGCTCTTGAATATGCCGGCGATCCTCACGCAAATGTAAAGTAATCAAATCCGCACCCGCCTGCTCCGCCATCATAGCGGCTTGCACGGGATCCGGATAACGAGTGCCACGCGCTTGTCTGACAGTGGCGAAGTGGTCAATGTTGACACCTAAACGAATGGGGGTGAATGTGTTACGTGTAATTTCCATTTTTGGTTGATTGTCCTGATAAAATTTATGATGATACTGTAACTGTGACGGATACTATAGACGTTCAGAAAATATGGCAAAACCTTCAAGGTTTCCAAAACCTTGAAGGTTTATAACTGAAATTATTTATCTGAAAAACTATATCCCAGGAAAGGGATAGCATTCATTAAAATTATACGCCGCACCGGGACAAATTGGGCTTTTTTGTTGATGGAGTCGGCCAACTTTAGTTTGGCGCAGCGATCCAAACTAAAGTTTGGACTCCTAAAAATAATCTGTGCTGAGTTTCAGCACCCAAAGATGGCATTATTCCTCTATCTTATTGATTTAAAATAATAAATTAAGTGTGCTGAAACTCAGCAGTCAGTGCTGAAACTCAGCACATTTTCAAACGAAACGGATACTATCCGTAAAATCAATCAAATCTTACATCATCAAGTCATCTAACAAGCAGAACAATAATAGTCACAATGCCAATAACAGCGACAAGACTCATCAATTTAAAAATACTTAATTTTTGCGGTGGTTGCTTCAAAAACAAAATCGGCTCAATCGTGGCGGATTGTGATAAATCCATATTGGTTTGATGTAGTAACATGGCTAATACTCCTATAGTTCATTGCACACATAAGTGCCTATTAACCAGTATTAAGCATAACCCATGCCAAGATTTATTAATTTTAAAATGGTTAAATGTCAGTAAGTTATTGGCGGAGTCCCACGTTTAGAAGCCTATTTTGTGTTTTGGGCATTGTTTTTGAATGAACGAAACGATATTGAATCAAAAACCCATTCCCTTTGCAGTTCCAGGTAGTTACGCTGGCTATATTAATTTCGCACCGAAGTTCCAGGTAGTTACGCTGGCTATATTAATTTAGCCCCTTTGGGGCTCTAAAACTTAACCCCAACGTGGTTATTAAACAGAGGGGCAACGCCCCTGGCTGGGGTGTTAAATCTGAGGTGGTTTTGCTCAGTTTTTTTCACCAAACGATTGTTCTATTATAAATCTTTGTACAGGACAAAAAAGTGTTCAAGTCGTGATGCTATCGCTTTTTTTGCGATAGTATCACTCAAAAAAAACCTATTTTATCGGCGTTTTTTTTAAGTCTTGGGATAGATTGATTTGGAACGAGACATGACAACAATGTATGTGAGCCACAAAAGTGTGACTCAAGCAAAAATAAAGCGATAGCGTCACAAAATATTTTTTGTCCTGTACATAGATTATAAATATCACAGTAACTCGATATTTGAAATCCGATTTTTTGGCTTTCAAGAAATCCGATTTTGACGAAAAAATCTGGTTTCTAAAAAATAGACTTGTCCGTCAATAAATTTCTTTGTCTCAACCCCGTAGGGGTTTTCAGGCTAAAGTTTCGCGGAGCGAAACTTTAGCCTGAAAATGTGAATAGCCCCAGGTGAAACCTGGGGGCAACCCATAAAAACAATGAGTTAAATGTACAAAACCCTTATTTTCGGACAACTCTAATAAATAAATCCGATTTTGACGAAAAAATCTGATTTCTAAAACAGCAAATCCGATTTTGACGAAAAAATCGGGTTTCTAAAACAGCAAATCCGATTTTGACGAAAAAATCTTCTAAAAAATAAATCCGATTTTAAAGAAAAAATCTGATTTCTAAAACAGCAAATCCGATTTTGACGAAAAAATCTGATTTCTAAAACAGCAAATCCGATTTTGAAGAAAGAAAAAATCTGATTTCTAAAAAAGAAATCCGATTTTGACCAGAAATCGGGTGAAAAATAAACCGCAAAATCGCTTAAAATTTAATACCCCAGCCCCTGGCTGTTCTGGCTATATTAATTTCGCACCTTCGGTGCTTTAAAACTTAACCCCAACGGGGTGTATTATTAAACAGAGGGGCAACGCCCCTGGAACTATCTATAAATAAAATATGACAACGGGCTAATTTCGTTAAGTAGTGGGTGATTTATTCCAAATTCAAACACAAGAGTATTTATGCCATGTCAGAAAACATGATCTCCATTATGGACGGCTTTCAAGCTAACGATTCTTACCAAAGAGTCAGTGGCATTATCAAAGGCAACCAATCCAAAACCACAGAAGATATTGGGCGAATCGCGGCAAGTGTTGAGCGTCTGTCTGATAAAATTTTATATGCACCAAACGTCATCAGTGTGCAGGATGTTACCCAGCCCTATCAGCGGTATGTCAACGATTTGCGAGAAGTGCGGGCATCCTTAGAACCCGTGCAGCGGGCTGTCAGAGATGAAATACTGTCCTCGGCTATGATTTTTACACCTGACAAGATGCAAAAGGTGTTGGCTAAAAATCCTTGGGAAGTGTTAATGGATGTCCGCCCGGTGAATTTGTCTACAAATTCTATTCATACCGACAAGATGCCGGTATTGTTTAGTCACGATGGTATACCATTTATTGGTTGGCAAAAGTGTGGTGTTTTACCCCAATTGTTTGATTGTCAGTACGATGAATTATGGAATCCAAATTCAGATTTACACGCATCAGCGGTTATTTGCGGTAACAAACTCCCTGAAGATTTGCCAAGATTGCCAACTCAAGTTGTGCGTGTTTTTCGAGGACATAGTGATTGGGTTAATTCGGTTGCCTTTAGTTCCGACGGACGCATTCTGGCTTCCGGGGGGGAAGACAGAACCATCAAACTGTGGCAGGTGAGCACTGGTAAAAAACTTCGCACTTTAAAAAAAGGGTGGTTGCAAAAAGGCCATGAGGCACCCGTGAGAACTGTCGCCTTCAGCCCTAATGGCAGCCTCCTTGCTTCGGGCAGCGACGATAATACTATCAAATTGTGGGATCTTACGACGGGCAAAGTACGCTATACCTTGCAAGGAGGTGGGATTGGGGTAAGAGTAGTCGCTTTCAGTCCTGACGGACATACCCTTGTCTCGGAAAGCGAGAACGTTAAGCTATGGGAAGTCAGCACCGGCAAAGAACTTCGCGCTTTCAATGGCAGCAATGCTGTTGCCTTTAGTCCTGACGGACGCACCCTTGCTTCGGGCGGTACCAACAACACTATCAAGTTATGGGATGTTAGCACTGGCGAAGAATTCTGCACATTAAAAAGGCATGAAAATTATGTGGCATCTATTGCCTTTAGTCCTGACGGCTGTTTTCTCGCTTCCGGCAGCGATGACAAAACCATTAAGCTGTGGGATTTAAGAACCGGCAAGGCACTCTATACGTTATCGGGGCATGAACAGTCAGTTTGTTCTATTGCTTTCCGCTCCGACGGACGCACTCTCGCTTCAGCCAGTGCCGACAAAACCATTAAGCTGTGGGTACTTGGCACCGACAGTGAATTTTGCACTCTGCAAGGGCATGATTGTATTGTGAATTCTATTGCTTTTAGTCCCGACGGTGCCACGCTCGCCACGGCAAGCAATGACAAAAGCATTAAGCTGTGGCAATAGTAGCGCGTAGTTTTTGTGCTTAAAAATATTTGAAATTCTCAATTTAATGTAGGGTGGGCAACGTCTTTTGGTTGCCCACCAAAACTTCCTCAATTTGATGTAGCCACCCAACGTCTTTTGGTTACCCACCAAAACTTCCCCAATTTGATGTAGCTATTCGCGATTTGAGATTATTTCTGGCCGCTAAATAGAGCAACGAAACCTTCAAGGTTTTGGAAACCTTGAAGGTTTTTTACTCTGGCCGCTAAATAGAGTAACGAAACCTTCAAGGTTTTGGAAACCTTGAAGGTTTTTTACTGTGAAAAACACATTGCCGGCCCTACTTCCATTGTTTGCTATTCGCGATTTGAGATTATGCCTGGCCGTTAAATGAAATGTGACGGCCATGGTTTGCTATTCGCGATTTGAGATTATGCCTGGCCGTTAAATGAAATGTGACGGCCATGGTTTGCTATTCGCGATTTGAGATTATCCCTGGCCGTTAAATGAAAGGGGTAACCGCGAGGAATTACCCTTCAATTTGATGTAGCCACCCAACGTCTTTTGGTTGCCCACCAAAACTTATCAGGTATTTTTGGTTGGAAAAAAAAGATGTTAAATCAAATGCTTAAATACTTATGTATAACGATGTGGGTGTCAACTGGGGTTTTGCAAGAAGCTCAATGGTAAGAGTGGCGTGAATTCAAATTCTGATTTAGACGATAAAAATGTATATAATAAGATTCTGAATAACAAACACAGTCTCTAATAACCTGATAGGAGAAAATAATGATCAAGCCACATGGCTCTGAAACCTTGAATCCATTGTTTGTTTATGATGTTGATAAACACCACGAACTGCAAAAAGAGGCGGAAAGTTTACCGTCTTTGTTACTGAATTCGGCGGCCGCTGCTAATGCTGTCATGCTTGGTGCTGGTTATTTTAATCCGTTGCCCGGCTATATGAATATCGCTGATGCGATGAGCGTGGCCGAAAAATTGCACACCACCAGTGGGTTATTTTGGCCGGTACCCGTCGTCAACCGCACCAACGACATTTCGGCTATCAAAGGTGCTAAGCGCATTGCGTTACGTGATCCGAATGGAGAAGGCCACCCGGTGCTGGCGATTCAAGATGTTGAAGCCATTGAGGAAATTACTGATGATCAGCTCAATTTCATCATTGAAAAAGTTTACCGTACCAATGATGCCGAACACGCTGGGGTTGCCGCTTTTAAACCGCAT
Source organism: Candidatus Parabeggiatoa sp. nov. 1 (assembly GCA_003646175.1). Classification (GTDB taxonomy): domain Bacteria; phylum Pseudomonadota; class Gammaproteobacteria; order Beggiatoales; family Beggiatoaceae; genus Parabeggiatoa. The sequence goes on along the minus strand of QNER01000046.1, from coordinate 6,089 downwards.
GGTAAATATGTGATTTCGGGCCCCATTCAGGTTTTGAATTTTAGCTATTTCCAACAGGATTTCCCGGATACTTTCCGCACCGCGGTGGAAATTCGCAATGAAATTGCAGAACGTGGCTGGAATCAAGTCGTTGCTTTCCAAACACGCAATCCTATGCACCGTGCCCATGAAGAATTGTGTCGGATGGCTCATGAAACACTTAAGACGGATGGTATCCTGATTCACATGTTACTGGGTAAATTGAAGCCGGGCGATATTCCAGCACCCGTGCGCGATGCTGCCATCCGTAAAATGGTTGATGTCTATTTCCCAGCCAACACGGTTATGATTACCGGTTATGGTTTCGATATGCTTTACGCAGGGCCGCGTGAGGCCGTGTTGCATGCGACATTTCGTCAAAACGCAGGTTGTTCTCACTTTATTATCGGCCGCGATCATGCCGGGGTGGGTGACTACTACGGTAAATTTGATGCACAGGAGATTTTTGATAAAGAAGTCCCAGCCGGCGCGCTTCAAATCCAAATTTTCCGTGCGGATCATACTGCCTATTCCAAGAAATTGAATAAGGTGGTGATGATGCGCGATGTGCCTGATCATACCAAGGAAGATTTTATTATCCTGTCTGGTACCAAAGTGCGTGGGATGTTGTCTGAGGGTAAAGATTTGCCACCAGAGTTCTCTCGTCCAGAGGTGGCGAAGATTTTGATGGGGTATTATCAGAGTCAAGCTAAATAACCATACTTCTGTGATGTTTTTTTGCGGAAAACGGTGTTAGGGTGGTGTGGCCGTTAGGCATCATTCACCAAAACGTGTTTTTTCAACAGATACTATCCTTGAAAAGGGATAGTATCTGTCAGTTTGGCGGTATTTTTTGAAATTTATTTTTTAATTTTTAATTATTGATCTGACAGACTATAACAGAAAAGCCTTGGAATATAACATGTTAGCCTATAGACAACATCTCACGATTAAAAATCCTCAACATATCGTGCTCTCTAATTTACCCTTGAAAGTTGGGCAACAAGTAGAAGTGCTTATATTGGTAAAAGAAGATACCGTTGAAAAAACCGTGAATTCATCTAATCAACATCAACAAACATTAACAGCGCGTGAAGAATCAATATCGGTACCGAGCGATACCCTTTGTGAAGATAAAACGATAAACACCTCAATGACAACTGCAAAGCCAGTGATTAATCCAGCCCAAGCTTATACTGATGCTGAGTGGGACAAGTTAGCGCCAGATTTACGCTGTGAATTAGAAACTCAGTACATTTTAAACAATCCAATTTTGATGAAGCAAATTCATGATCAAAGCGAATGGTTTCCTGTCTCACTTGAGCAGTTGGGTATTAATTTAAAGGATTAACATGTTATGCGAGAACTCGCCTTTAAAGATAATTCATGGCAACAATATGAAGAGATCATTGTTAACAACAAAAAACGACAGAAAAAATTCCATGAAATTGTCAAAGAAATGTTACGCAGTAGTGATTTGACTCAAGGAATCGGGAAACCCGAACCATTAAAATATGAAATGGAAGGGAAATACTCACGTAGGTTGTCAGAAAAAGATAGATTAGTCTATAGTTTTGATGATCGTTATATTTATGTTCATTCAATTGGTGGACATTATGGTGACCATTAGTGTTTGTTTTGTGAATTTTCTTATGCGCGCCTATTGAGCATCGAATTTTAGCAATACCGGCGTTGAAGCCTGATTAAGATAGCCATAACCGGTGGGATTAAAAATTCTTTTTTGCAATACTAATATGATTAATGAACCAAGCGATATGATTAATGAACAAATATTAGTCGTTTGGCCGTTTCGAGAACGAAAAATCAATTCAATTTTTGAGTGCTATGGCCAAAATTATGACCATAACCGCCTGCCAACAAATCGAAAAATTTTTTTCAAAGGGCTTGAAAAATTCCCTCTGTGACACTATAAAAGACACATTGAAAAATTATAGCCCTCAATCACACCCATATTTTTTTTGGATGGGTGTGATTTTAGGGTACAATACTATTTCACAAATCGTTAGCAAACCGCTCGGCTAACGTACAATATAAATTTGTTATTGCATGGTTAAGCAAATTTATATGGGTTTTCGAGGAGCGGTTGACAGTTGTACTTAACTATCGTTTTTCAGAAAAAGATAATTGGTAAATGTTTTGCATCCCTTCCCAGGAAGGCTACTCTATGCACACAAGTTCTCAAAGGGTGGGATAGCAATGCTGTTAGAATTCCAAAACACCCAAAAATTGTACAGCCGAGCGATCCCACCAACCCAATTTGAAAAAATAGAGAAATCATACGCTTAAAAGTTATGTGCATAGAGTAGCCCAGGAATGCACATCACCGCAGTAGAACTTCCAGTCTAGGAGGGGAGGGTTTACAGGCATCAAAAAAGGCCGACTCAGCGCCAGCGAGTCTGCCTTTTTTTTTTCAACTGACAGGAGTCCAAGATTTATCTTGGAACCGCCCAAACTAAAGTTTGGACTCCGGCCCAAATTGGGCCGTCAATACCGGCGTTAAAGCTTGATTAAGATAGTCATAGCCGGTAGGCGTTAAATGTAGCGCATCCCTATTGACGTGAGGATGCCATTGCCTTTGTGTATCTTTAAGCACTTTGGTGGTGTCAATAATATGTAGTCGCTCATCGGCGGGTAAGTTTAGCCAGTACTGGTTAATTTCTTCGACGCTTTGGGAAATTTTTTCATTCCACACCAGCCAACGGGCAAGTTCTGGTTGTGCGGGCGGAAAAATGGTCAAGAAAATGACTTCAATCTGCTGTGCCCGTAACGACTCAACGAAAAATTTTAAATTGTCCTGACAGTGCTGCACAATTTCTTCATATCGCTGCGGCTGCACCCCTAATACGGTTAAGTCATTGATACCTGTCTGTAAAATAACGATATCGGGTTCAAGTGCCAACACATCTGGTTGAAAGCGGGCTCGGTTTTGGGCTGTCGTTTCGCCACTGATACCCCGATTAATAAATTCAACTCCGTCAAGTTGAGGCGGTTTTTTCCATTCCTGAATGCGAGAATCCCCAAATAACACGACTATTTTTTGAATTTTAGGGGGTAAAGTCGCATTGGCTTGTTGGTAATAACTTTCGTGGGTGGGAAAGACTTTTGCGAGTTTGGCTTTGGTGTAATAGTGTTTCGCGGTATAGAACAACACACCGCTGAGTATGATTGACACTATTAGTGCAAGCACCAAACCCAGATAAATATAGGAGGACGTTGAAAATAAAGACATTATTTAGGTAAACCTTGGGGGGAAAAATGGCGATAAAATTTATCAACAACCCCGAAGGGGTTGAATGTGAATAGCCCTAGGAATGTAGGAATGTAGGCCACCCAAGTCTTTTTTGCCCACCATTAATTTTTAAAAACTTAAGGTGGGCAAAAACAAACTTGCCCACCCTACATTTCAACATACTTACGGGTTGGGAATGTAGGGAATGTAGGCCACCCAAGTCTCTTTTTTGCCCACCATCAATTACTTAAGGTGGGCAAAACAAACTTGCCCGCCCCCTACATTTCCACTATTTGAACATATCCGTGCTGAGCCCTTTATTAATAAAAAGCTCAATCATCTTACTATTCGCTTTGAATTGATCATTCATCATTTTCATGACTTCTAGCATAGATTGTTGAGTGAGTTGAATATTTTCATTTTGAATTTTTTGGGTTTCCAAGATACGGTCGGCCATGCTCCCAATTCTATCCGCCATCTGCCCAATTCTATCCGCCATCTTGCCCATGTCATCAGAAAGTCTGAGCATGTTGTCTTGTGAATCTGCCACTGTTGAATTCCTCGACGTTGTAGTTGTAGGCCACCCAAGTCTTTTTTGCCCACCATTATTTTTGAAAACCTGTCAGCTTAAGGTGGGCAAAAAAGACTTGCCCCCCTTACATTTATACATACTTACGGGTTGGGAATGTAGGGTGGACAGCCCGTCATGCTTAAGGTGGGCAAAAACAAACTTGCCCACCCTACATTTCTACATTTCAACATACTTACGGGTTGGGAATGTAGAGTGGACAGCCCGCCATTAATTACTAAAAGGATTGCTGGTTTTGGAACTTATACTGCTGCCGGCGCATTGACTTGCGTTGCTTTGCCCACTTGTCCTCATCCAAATTATTGGCATCATCAATGTTGATGTCTTTGAGCTTTTCCAAGCTTTTTGATTCATATTTGGCAGCCTCTTCTGCCAGTTGGGTGGCATTGTCCAACAAGAGTTTCCGCGCTTCTTTCACCTTGCCTTCATCACGCAGTTTCAACGCCTGCTGATTTTGTTTCACTGCCAATTGTTCTATCACGGCTGTCATGACAGTCGCGTTAATTTTTTCTTCCACCAATTGTGGTGAATCCGTAAAGTTAGCAGCAATGATACTACTCATACGTTCACTTGTGTTGGTGCCCATATTACGGTAGACAACCGCTACACCAGCAATTGTGCGTTCTTGATTGGCTTTGGTGGCTGGCACTTCGATCTCCACCAACACATATTTTTCCTGCTCGCTATAAAGTTGATTCAGTTTGACTGAAATCTGTTGCCCTTCGATTTTCGCTTCTCGGCCCAAAACCCGAATAGGGCGTGTCCCATCAACACCAATAATGGTGATATTCACTTCTTGAGCAACGACAGATAGTATATCGCCAAATTCATAGTTAAAAAAACTGGCTAAATCCTTGGCGTTTTCTGCAAAGGCATGATTACCATCGCTTTTTTCAGCCAACTGGGTCATCAAGTCTTCATTATAGCCCAGTCCTAAACCAATCGTTGTGACGACGACATTTTCCTTACTCAGAGAAGCCCCGAACGCGCCCAATTCTGCCGGCGTACTTGGCCCAACATTAGCCAGTCCATCGGAGACTAAAACAATTCGGTTGACACGATTTCTATCCAAGAATTTGCCAACTTCTTGAGCCCCCTTTTCTACGCCATCATAGAGGGCGGTTTGCCCGCCCGCCCTTAGCCTATTGATGGCGGTTTTGAGCCGCTCCTTATCAATGGCTCTGGTGGCGGGCAACAGGACATCGGCACTATGGTTATAGGTCACCACCGCAATAATGTCATCCTGACGCACTCGTTCAACCGCTATAATAGCGGCATCTTTGGCACTGCGAAGTTTTTCACCTTGCATAGAACCAGATTTATCAATGACTAACGCCACATTGACGGGAGCAACTTTCTCCTTTTTCAGACGAAAGCCGGTCAACCCGACTCGTAAATAGGCCGTCTGTTTTTGATCAGCCAACATCACCGGTTTTGCTAAAGCGGCGTTAACTTGAATTTGATCAGCCAAGACTGTCTCTGGCATAGCATTTCCAAAAATTGTAGTAAATACAATGGTTAAGAATATAAAGTAACGCATGGTTTGTACTCCTAGTAAAATCATGTTTGAATGAAAATTAACCGGATTTTAGAATTGACAGAATAAAACCTTTTTACCCTTAGCAGCTATCAGTTTTTTATAACTCATTGAAGATTAAGTATTTGTAGGGTGGGCAATGTCTTTTCTTGCCCACCTTAAACCTACGAGCTATGAACGTAAAGAAGTTTGGTGGGCAACAAAAAGACGTTGCCCACCCTACGAACGTAAAGAAGTTTGGTGGGCAACAAAAAGACGTTGCCCACCCTACGAACTGCGTTGGGGTGACATAGGTTTCGTTCTTCGCTAAAAAATACAATACCTTAATGCATCATTTTCTCCGGTCTATGCCGCGTTTTAAAAAGTGCTGCCAAAGCGATTATTCGCAATGACACGGCTTTTAGAGTGAGTATAAGATACATATAAGGGCCAAAATTAGATAATCAATACCTTTATTATAAATTATTTCTATGTACAGGACAAAAAAGTGTTCAAGCTGTGATGCTATCGCTTTTTTTTTGCGATAGCCTCACTCAAATAGTTCAAGCTGTGATGCTATCGCTTTTTTTTTTGCGATAGCATCACCAAATACTTTCCACAAAAGTGATACTATCGCCAAAAAAGCGATAGCATCACCAAATACTTTCCACAAAAGTGATACTATCGCCAAAAAAGCGATAGCATCACGAAATACT
>QNER01000045.1 GCA_003646175.1 Candidatus Parabeggiatoa sp. nov. 1 | reverse complement strand
GAATGATATCCTAGGGCGTTGCCCTAGGCTAGTATGTCAGCCCCTTTCAGGGGCAAAGCAGCGTAAGGCTTATTTCCGGACAACTCTAATGTTATACGAACTTAGTGTTTGCTGTACTAGTGCCAGAAAGCGGAAGTTTCGATACCGCCTCATCAGCTAACAGCTTTTCACGCCAAATTTTTTGCGCGCAAAAAATTCTTTGTTACAGCAGTTGTCTGAAAGCTCAAGTCGGCTAAAGCCGACTAACTCTATTTGGTAGTGCCCTGATACGTACTTGAGCTTTTAGACAACGGCCCAACGCCGTTGGCGTTGGGGTGGTATCGAAACTTCAGATCTCCTGCACTCGCAAATTTCGTCCCGTTATAAAAAACCTCAGTTTGTTAAGTTATTCAGGTAACTCCAAAAAAATTAGTTCAGTAGGGTGGGATCGCTGTCGCTACTTTTTCAAACATTGCCCCAAATCTTAACGCCCGCTTGCCGGCCCCATTTTTCTAACCAACCACCGGCAATGTAAAGTAAAACCGACTTCCTTGATCCACCTCACTTTCCACGCCCACTTGTCCCCCGCATTTTTCGACAATTCGTTGCACAATAGATAATCCTAAACCATGGCCTTCAACGCGCACTTGACCAATGCGTGTAAAAGGCACAAATAATTGACTTTGCTGTTCATGGCTGAGGCCTTGCCCATTGTCATGCACCCAAAAGCGAAGGTGACTATTGCCATCATGGCTTGCTCCCAATTCTAGGCGCGGCGGTATCCCCCCATATTTTAGGGCATTACTTATATAATTGGTCCAAACTTCTTCAATCCAAGGGGCATAGCCTTGTGCGATCGGCCACTGTGTGGGTATCACAATGTCGCCCTGATATTCCTTAATCATGTAACTCAAGCGGCTTTGTACCTGAGAAACTATCTCGCCCATATTCAGCGGTTCCATAACCACATTGCCTCCGGCGCGAACTCGCCAATAATAGCAACGAATCAATAATATTAACCATTTTCCAACCGGATTGTTCCACTTTTTGTAAAACTTTCAACCCCTCTGCGTCTAAATCAGACGCAAAATCTTCCATAAACAAATCCATATAACCGTTAATTGCGTTTAAAGGATTTTTGAGATCATGAGCTACCGTGTGAGCAAAAGCCTCCAATTCTTCATTTTGTTGTTGCAATTCAAGATTGTTTTGTTCAAGTTCAGTTTGTTGTTTTTTAAGTAATTTTTGTTGGTTTATTAACGTTAAATGGGCTGTAATGCGGGCTAACATTTCCTCTTGTTGAATGGGCTTAGTAATATAATCAACCGCGCCAACTTCAAACCCTTTGACTTTGTCCACAGTGTCAGTCAACGCGCTCATAAAAATCACCGGAATATCGCGGGTTTCTTCATTGGCTTTCAGGCGACTACAGGTTTCAAATCCGTCTATTTCTGGCATCATGACATCCAACAAAATAAGATCCGGTTTAGCCAAAGCCACTTGTTTCAAAGCGTCTCCACCATTTCGGGCAAACCGTATTGTAAAGTCATCAGTATCCAGACTGCTAAACAGCAATTTCAGATTAGCAGGGGTATCGTCCACAATCAGTAATGTACCTTTATGAGTGTTCATACAAACCTCGTTGATTGATGGGAATGGGGAATGGGGAATTGGGAATGGCTTGACAGGTAATGGGATATTTATCATTTTCTGGCAACGATTTCTCAAAACACGCCTCTGTTCTTTTACGGTTTTCTGGAAGTTAATTTGATTTAGTTAATTTGATTATTATAAATGATTTTTGATGGAACAATTAAAAAGTTCCAGGGGCGTTGCCCCTGGCTTTAATTAATAATACGCCCCGTTGGGGCTAGCTTTTAAAGCACCGAAGGTGCGAAATGTTGAATATCCTTTGCCAACCAATTCCCTAAGTTTTCCAAAGCCGAATGGCGCGTTAAATCCACATGCAATGGCGTTATTGATATAAATCCTTGATTAGTCGCATAAAAATCGGTACCCGGCCCGGCATTTTGTTCGGGCCCGGCAGGGCCAACCCAATAAACCGGATTACCACGTGCATCCTCGCTTTTCACCGCCGGTGCTGCACGGTGACGACTGCCTAAACAAGTGGCTTGCACTCCCTTTAATTCATCCCAAGGACAGTCAGGCACATTGATATTTAAAATGGTATCCACCGGTAACGGTAAGTCATCGGCTTGTAAACGTATCAACAACATTTCTACGATATGAGCCGCGGTTTGATAATATTTGGGTTCAAAACTGGTCATTGAAACGGCTAATGCCGGTAAACCTAAAAAACGGCCTTCCATCGCCGCAGCCACAGTGCCAGAGTAAATAACATCATCCCCCAAGTTCGCGCCGGCATTAATACCCGACACGACCATGTCCGGCAGCGTTTCAAGTAACCCGGTGATGGCAAGATGTACACAATCGGTGGGGGTGCCATTAACGTAAATAAAACCATTCGCTGCCTGTTTAGCTCGAAGCGGAGAATCTAATGTCAGAGAATTACTGGCACCGCTGCGATTACGTTCCGGTGCCACCACTGTGACTTCAGCCAATTTCTGTAATGCTTCGACTAAACATAAAATGCCGGGGGCTTGGTAACCATCATCATTACTGACTAAAATTTTCATCATAAATATATATAAAAAGGTAAAAGGTGAAAGGGAGAGGTGTTTTTGAGTTACACAGTTAGAAACCTTCAAGGTTTTGGAAACCTTGAAGGTTTTACTCTAGGCGAACTTTGCACGGTTATTACTGTCGGTGTTTTTTGACGATAAGAACGAGATAAACGGTTTAATTGATTGGGTTTGTCGTGCTTTATCACTTTGAGGAAGACAGAGGAAGGTGGGAATAACTACAGGGATTGTTTATAAGAAAGGATTAAAAACCGTAACGACAGGGATTGTATATAAGAAAGGATTAAAAACCATAACTTGTTGCATGCCGCATTACCACTCAACTACAAAAATTGTATATAAGAAAAAATTTAAAACCATAACGACAAGGATTGTATATAACAAAAAATTAAAAATGGCTACGTTGCCGCATAAACAGTCAACTCAACCCATTCCGGCTCGCCAGGAAATGATTACGAACATCACAATCGGCTGCATTGCCGCAGGTAAAGTACAGCGAATCCCAGATAGTTGCCGAAGAATCTTTCATTGATAATTCGTTTTTTTCTGGGATTAGTTGTACTCATCCATAATCGGCTGCATTGCCGCATAAACAGTCAACTCAACCCATTCCGGCTCGCCAGGAAATGATTACGAACATCACAATCGGCTGCATTGCCACGGGTTAAGTACAACAAATCCAAGAATTTCTTTTCGTAGAATCTTTCATTGATAATTCGTTTTTTTCTGGGATTAGTTGTACTCATCCACAATCGGCTGCATTGCCGCATACCCTTTAAACCCTATAGCTAAAAAAATTCTTTTATTTTCAGAAACTGGCACATTATAAATCTTGTATAAAATTTGTTTAATTTTTTGTTGCACCATGGCACGATTTTGGCTTTTGCTATTTTTTCGTTAAAAATCAACGCGTTAAAAAATACGTTGGTTTTTTTCGTGAACTCCAGTTTTTTCTATATGACCGAAATTATTGCATGTTACTGATTTTTAAGCATTTTTTGATAAAGGGGCACATTTGGGGTGGAACCCACAGATTTTAACGCTTAAAAATTCAACAATGCCACCCCATTTTTGACTTAAAACGCCAGAAAATAATTATCACCTTATTTTTCGGCTTGGGTGGATAGCTCAAGTCCTGAACAACAGGCAGGCATTAAAACATAATTTAAAAAAAATGACAACATTTTAGTACCCTTCAAAAATTGTTAAAAGAATGGAACAAAAGATGATGGGTAATGGGGCAACTCTAGCGTGTTAAATTTGAATCAATTTTGCGGTTGATTTTTCACCCGATTTTTGGGCCACCGCTCCCAATCATATTTTTCCCCAAAATCGGATTTCAGGTCAAAATCGGATTTCTTTTTTAGAAATCCGATTTGTTCTTCAGTTGAGATTATTTCTTTTTTAGAAATCCGATTTTTCTTCAGTTTAGAAATCCGATTTGTTCTTCAGTTGAGATTATTTCTTTTTTAGAAATCCGATTTGTTCTTCAGTTGAGAAATCCGATTTTTCCCCAAAATCGGATTTCAAATATCGAGTTACGGTGAGATTGACAATGGAATAAAACTAGGGTGAAAAATAATCCGTAAAACCACGTCATATTTAACACCCCAGGCCTGCCCCCTACAAATATTATTTAAAATCATAAGCTTAAATACTTATGTATAACGATGAGAGGTTGCACCTGGGGCTATTCACATTTTCAGGGTTGATAAAAGTGATTTATAAAGTGATTTGTGTATGTTTTTTGGTATGTTAATTTTTTGGAGTTACCGTAGTCAAATTAAGACGTTGAACTTTAAAAAGTGGCCGGTGTTTATCTATCAGTGCCAAGTTGTACTCAGAATAATAAATCTAGGAAAGCCTTATCCGTTTATTTCGAGTATCCGTTGTACTAAGGTATGATTGATAATACTCAATGTTCAAATTTTTTTGTAAATTGTAAACTATTGATTTTAAATTTTAAAAATATTATTTTTAGTGCTTAAAATTGGCCCCCCAAATTATTGCCCATTAATTCGTACAAGATTCGCCTTATACTCCTGTCTATTTATTTCGTACAAGGTTCGCCTTGTACTCCTGTCAAAAGTTATTGTATGATTTAATCTTTTTTTCGAGTTAGCGAGCATATATTGTACAAGGCGAACCTGGTACGAAAAAACTTGGTTCTGATTGAAGTTAAGTACTTAACTTCAATAATCGCCAATCAAAAAGTTTTGAACAAGATTAAACGGATTAAAGGATTGACAGGATTTATTAAAAAGTGCTTATCGTCTCAGATTATCAGTGAACGAGCCGGAATGAAGAGAACGTGCCGTGTTTAAAATCCGGTTCAAAATGATTAACTTGACTATGTAATATTCTCATTCGTTTCAGGCGAACTTTGCACGCCCGGTTTCGTACCAGGTTTGCCTTGTACTCCTGATAAGTACCGAATCATAAATTTTCAGGTTTTTAATTTTCAGGTTTTTTAATTTCAGGGGCAACCATAAAGGATTGCCCTACAATATCGTTTGTTATTGAATTTTTCGTCACGAACCAATTATTTTTTTATCAAGTGGTTGTTTACCATCATGACTAAAGGTGGCGTGTTTAACCGATCCTTGATGCCCTTCAAGCTTATGAAGAAACTGGCCGCTTTGAACGTTCCACATGCGGGCGATTCCATCCTGATAGACCGTCACCATGGTCTTTCCATCAGGACTAAAGGCGATGTGTTCAACTGGCCCTTGATGCCTTTCAAGCTGAAGAAGCTTGCCGCTTTGAGCATCCAACAGGCAAATTACTCCATCCCAATAAGCAGTCACCACGGTTTGTCCGTTGGGACTGAAGGCTGTGTGAGAAAGCTGCTTTTGATCATAACCCCTACCCCGATGCCTACAAGAAATCCTATCAGATTGTTTGCTTTGAGCATTCCACAGGTGGGCTGTTCCATAAGAGGTAGTGACCACTTTTAGACCGTCGGGACTGAAAGCGGCATGAACCAATCGCTCTTGATGCCCAGAAAGCGTCTGAAGAAGCAGGTTGCTTTGAACATTCCACATACGGACAGTTGCATACTTTAATACTGTGGCCACGCTTTTTCCGTCGGGACTGAATGTGGCATTAACATCAAAATATTGATATCCAGAATCCGATTGTTCTTCAGAAAAGGTCTGAAGAAGCTGGCCGCTTTGTGCATCCCACAGGCGGGCGGTTTTATCTTTTGAAGCAGTGACCACTGCTTTAATGCCTCAATAAAAGTGCGGCGGAGTGAAGGTGACACATTGTCAAAAATAACCACAAGGTGCGTGTCTTGCGTAGCCTTAAAGAATTGCAGTAATTGCAATAACGGGGTATCTTGGGAAAATTTTCCCAATCCCTTGCCTTCAACGGGGACTAATTGTTGCTGGGATAAATAACCACGCAATTGTTGTAGCGGATCGGAATATTCCCGAAAAGACACATAAGTGTAAGTACCGAGGCATAAATTTTCAGGTTTTTTAAATCCACACAAACCCCTTTATCAAAGGGTTTAACGAAATTAAAATACCGGTTTATTTGTGGTTCAGTACTTAACCATTCTCCGCTAAACGGGGAATTAAACCGGCATTCACCAATGAACTTTTACCGGAGCCAGACGCGCCATTGATAATCAGCGTCTTATAGCGTGGTACTTTGCCGGCTAAGTCTTCAATAACAACGGAACGGCCGTAAAAAATCTCTCGTTCAGAGATATCGTAGGACGCTAAAAATTTATAGGGGGAAGTGGTTAGCTTTTTAACGGCTTGCTGAATAATGTTTTGAATCACCGTTTTATTACCGGCCACAATATCGCCCCCGGCTTGCATGGACACATTGCCGGCAACGTTACCGATTTGGATACCGCCCTGTTTATCATCTGGCGGTGAATGATTTGACATAAATGTATTACCTATCAGTTATCAGTTATCAAAATCCGTAAAATCCGTCAATCCGTTGTACTAATCCGTAAAATCCGTCAATCCGTTGTACTTGTTACCAGTCATCGTAACCTAAAATTTTACTGAATACCAGAGCCAACCGGTTTTATCAATATATATAGTGTAGGAACGAAAACTCTTTGCCTTAGTGTCATTTCGACTTTAGGATAAGTCTTAACACATTTATAACCAAAAATATTTCTCACTTCGCTCGAAATGACAAAAAAATAATTTTACCAGATTTCGTAGCAAAGCTCGGTAGTCCCTACAAACCAGTGGAGGTATTAAAAATCAATGACTTATATCTTTCTTATATAATGGGCTGCCCCGCTTTCACTGACACTTTATCATGTTTTTTGTCAGTTTTGGATATTTGAATTGGGGGCCAAAACTTGGTTATATTTTCTAGTACTCTGTCAACTTGGTTTTGACGGGTAAGATGAGGAGTCCAATTTTTGCTCCGCAAAAACTGGAGCAAAGATTTTAGTTTGGCCGGTTCCAAGATAAATCTTGGACTCCTGTACTTTTTAACTTTGTCACATTATAGCTAAGTGCTTTATTTTATTATATTCGCTATTTTTGGTGATTATAAATCAATGAGTTACGTTAAATATGACCAAGTAGAATTAAGCTTGAACATCTTTTAATCGACAATCCCAATTCTTAATGAACAATCTACGCAAAAGATTTTTGCGGCGCCAAAACTTTTGTGTAGTTCCCAATCAACTGAAGAAAAAATCGGATTTATAAAAAAGAAATCCGATTTTGACCAGAAATCCGATTTTGGGGAAAAATCGGATTTCTCAAATTTCGGCCGGTACGATTAAAAATGAATCCACTTGAGGTATGCCCGACCAATGATGGTTTTGGCAGTTCTGCCGTTTTTCGGTAAGTGATTGATTTTACATCATCTTTAAAACCACTATCTTATGTTTAACCGCACAGTGCACAATCTTTGTAGTTATTGCCGGCTATTTTACCGCTTACCATCGTTTAATTGGTTGCATTTGTTTGTCACTGCACAAGCAATAAAAATTGTTACCATAAATCTCGGATTCACAAAAACCAATATAACACTAATGATACTTCACAATAGACTAAATAACAGAATCTGTGTTCGCGCCTAATTTTATGCACAGCCGCAAATTGTGTTCGCGCCTAAAATTTTTGCGCGCAAAAATTTTGCGAATTGTGAAGTATTCATTATATTTACAAAATAGTATAAATAAATCAATAGGTTACGTTAAATAGGTCTCAACTCTAATTAATATTTAAATTCTCAATTCCCAACTTCCAAGAATTTTGGCATTTTGCAAGTCCTTCCCTTATCAACTGAACCAGCATTAAAGCTTCCATTCATTGGATAACACCGATGAGGTTTCTTTGATAGCTATAAATTCAATGTCCAATTTTTTTTAAACTGTTGATTTTAAAAAATATTATTTTTAGTGCTTAAAATTGCCAATTAATTATTTCGTACAAGGTTCGCCTTGTACTCCTGTCAAAAAAAAGGTTCGCCTTGTACTCCTGTCAAAAAAAAGGTTCGCCTTGTACTCCTGTCAAACCATTTTTCGTACAAAGGGAGCGAAGTACTCCTGTCAAAAAAAAGGGAGCGAAGTGCTCCTGTCAAAAGTTATTGTATGATTTAATATAATCTTTGTTGTCACCCAATTCTCAAAAATGACCAAGACTACGAATTATCTGAATCCTTTACATCCCACCCTAACTTGTCAACCCAATCAACGCCAGGATTGGGGACGTTTATATGGCAGCTGCGTTGGTTTAGTGATTAGTCAACTCGCACAACAAACACCGCTGATTGTGATAACTCCCGACTCCCTGTCTGCACAGCGCTTGGTTGAAGATATTCAATTTTATGCCGAGGCGGATTTGCCATTGCTGAGTTTTCCGGATTGGGAAACCTTGCCTTATGACATGTTTTCCCCGCACCAAGATATTATCTCTGGGCGATTAACGGCGTTGTATCACTTACCGGATATTGACTATGGTGTATTAGTGTTACCCGTGTCCACTTTAATGTACCGCCTGGCACCGACAGATTATGTCAAAGCCAATAGTTTATTAGTCACCACCGGGCAATGTTTAAATACCGAAAAATTACGCCTGCAACTCGAACTCAGTGGTTATCGTTGCGTTGAGCAAGTTGTCGAACATGGCGAATTTGCGGTGCGGGGCAGTCTATTAGACTTATTTCCAATGGGCAGCAATTTTCCGTATCGTATTGATTTATTTGACGATGAAGTGGACACCATCCGCCGTTTTGATCCAGAAACGCAGCGTTCCCAAATAACTATCAAAGAAATTCGTTTACTCCCGGCGCGTGAATTTCCGTTAAACAACAAATCCATTGCCCACTTTCGCAGCCGGTGGGGGGCAGAATTCCAGGGCAATCCCAGCCGTTGTCCGGTGTACCAAGATGTCAGTACCGGCATCGCCACCGCTGGGATTGAATATTATTTACCATTGTTTTTTGAACACACGCAAACCTTATTTAATTATTTACCAAGCAACAGTGTGATTGCCACATTACAAGGCGTGCAAGAAACTGCCGAACAATTTTGGCAAAGCGTCAGTGAGCGTTATGAACAATTGCGCCATGATATAGAACGTCCTATCTTGCCACCGACGCAATTATTTTTACAAGCTAATCAAGTATTTGCCGAGTTACGCGATTATCCCCATATTCGTCTCAATCAAGATGAAACCGACAAAAGCACCGGTATTAATTTTGCGACTTCGCCATTACCGACAGTGTCGATTGATGCACGTTCTTCACATCCGCTGGCCGCGTTCCAAGATTTTTTAGCGGAATTTCAAGGCCGCGTACTGATAACGGCCGAAACCACCGGGCGGCGTGAAAGTTTATTGCAATTACTCAATAAGCATGAATTAAAACCAGAAATTGTAGCAGATTGGCCAACGTTTTTGCACAGTGACGCGCCATTATGTTTAACCGTTGCACCGCTGCAACAAGGCTTGGTATTAGATTCAGTCGCCATCATCAGCGAACCCCAATTATTTGGTGAACGTGTCGCGCAACGTCGTTTGCGTAAAAAAACCACGCTGCGCGATCCCGATGCGATTGTCCGCGATCTGACTGAATTAAGTGTTGGTGCGCCGGTGGTGCATGAAATCTATGGCGTGGGACGTTATCAAGGCTTAATCACGCTAGACGTGGGTGGGATACAGGCCGAGTTTTTACAACTGGAATATGCCAAACAAGATAAATTATATGTGCCGGTTTCGTCGCTGCATTTAATCAACCGCTTTACCGGCATGGATCCCGAACATGCCCCACTACACCGATTAGGCACTGGGCAATGGGAAAAGGCGAAACGCAAAGCGGCCCAACAAGCTAACGATGTTGCTGTTGAGTTATTAGAGATTTATGCCACCCGCGCCGCACGCCAAGGCCATCAGTTCGACATTGACCAAAATGACTATCAAGCCTTTGCCCAAGCCTTCCCATTTGAAGAAACCCCGGATCAAATCGCGGCGATTGAAGCGGTACTAGCTGATATGTCGTCACCCCGCCCAATGGATAGATTGGTGTGCGGTGATGTTGGCTTTGGTAAAACCGAGGTCGCAATGCGAGCTGCATTTGTCGCGGTGCTAGATGGGCAACAAGTCGCCGTATTAGTGCCAACCACCTTGCTGGCTCAACAACATCATCAAACCTTTCAAGATCGGTTTGCAGATTGGCCGGTGCGCGTTGAACAATTATCACGCTTTCGTTCCCAAAAACAACAAACCGAAACCCTAAAGGCCGTTGCTGAAGGCAAAGCTGATATTGTGATCGGCACCCATAAGTTATTGCAACAGAGTGTGAAATTCAAAAAACTAGGCTTAGTCATTATTGATGAAGAACACCGTTTTGGGGTTAAACAAAAAGATCGGTTTAAATCGTTGCGAGCCGAAGTCGATATTCTGACCCTAACTGCGACACCGATTCCCCGTTCCTTGAATATGGCCATGTCAAAAATACGGGAGTTATCGGTCATTGCCACGCCACCGGCCGGACGCTTAGCGGTCAAAACCTTTATCAAGGAATGGCAAACCCCCTTTATTACCGAAGCCATTTTGCGCGAGTTAAAACGGGGTGGGCAAGTGTATTTTCTGCACAATGAGATTGAAACGATTAATAACATGGCACGGCAAGTGGAACAGTTAGTGCCGGCCGCACGGGTGGAGATTGCCCACGGGCAAATGCGGGAACGTGAGCTTGAACGTGTGATGCAAGATTTTTATCACCGCCGCTTTAACGTGTTAGTGTGTACCACCATTATTGAAAGCGGTATTGATGTGCCCACAGCTAACACTATTATTATTAACCGCGCCGATAAATTAGGGTTAGCTCCGTTATACCAATTGCGTGGACGAGTCGGGCGCTCCCATCATCGGGCTTATACTTATCTTATCGTACCACCGCGTGGACTAATGAGTAAAGATGCTCAAAAACGGATAGACGCTATTGGCGCGTTAGAAGACTTAGGCATCGGTTTTACGTTAGCTACCAATGATTTAGAAATTCGGGGGGCGGGGGAATTCTTGGGTAGCGAGCAAAGTGGACATATACAAGAAATTGGCTATAACTTGTACACGGAATTACTGGAACGTGCGGTTAATGCGATAAAATCCGGACAACAACCGGACTTAAATCGCCCGATTTCGCACAGCACTGAGATTAATTTATACACACACGCCTTACTCCCCAGCGACTATTTGCCTGATATCCATACGCGCTTAATCATGTACAAACGGATTGCCAATGCCCCCGACATTAAGGCATTAGATGAGATACAAATAGAAATAATAGATCGTTTTGGGCTGTTGCCTCAACCGGCGAAAACATTGGTTAGAATGGCAGAACTCAAACTGGCAGCGACACCGCTGGGGATACGCAAAATTGATTTTGGTGCCAAAGGCGGCTATATTTTATTTGATGAACAACCGGCGATAAACCCACAAAAACTCGTCAACCTGATTCAAACGCAACCGTCTGACTATCAATTAGAAGGACAACAGAAATTACATTTGTTGCAGGAATTACCTGAATTTTCAGCACGTTGTGAGGCTTTGGAGACGTTGTTGAAACAGTTGGGCACCAAAAAATAAACGGCAATAATTTCAACACAGAGGACACGGAGCGACACAGAGTTTCACAGAGTTTCACAGAGATTTTTTTTTCGTTATCTTGATGACTCTGTGTAACTCTGTGTGACTCTGTGAACTCTGTGTTAAAAACGGTGTAAAAAATCATTACTTTTACAAACTAAACGGCACTTCAACACAGAGGGCACGGTGCTACACAGAGTTTCACAGAGATTTATTTTCGTTATCTTAATGACTCTGTGTCACTCTGTGTGGCTCTGTGAACTCTGTGTTAAAAACGGTGTAAAAAATCATTACTTTTACAAACTGATAGGCGCTAAGATAAGTAAGGATAAACGCAATTTGTTTGCCTGACTAATCCGTCTTTGCAACTGACTCCGTCACAGTTGGCACCGAAAACACCCGAAACCCCTGATTTCCAAAACAATAAATCACAAATTGCGAAATTTTCGCCTCCGGGTATTCCTCCTTTAAGCCCTTCACATAACCGTTGATTTGCTGAGTATCAGTGTCAATCAACTCAAACTGCTCAATACTCGTCTTGAACTTTTTCTTGAAATCGGTATTGGAATAATACTTAAATTCAATCACCCACCGTAACCCAGCAAACTTTTCGTGATATTTGCCAACAAATTCTAAGTCGCTTTTACCTTGTGGATAAGAACGTTCAACATGCCAAACAAACCAGCGAGAGAGATAGCGGCTACACAACTCAAAAAAAGTGGTGCGATAAAAATTCTCATTCACCTGCGGAAAAATGGCTTCTGGCAACTGTGATATATAGTGTTCCCAATAGCCGGCAAACAGTTGTTCAAGGTTAGGTTCATTAACAAAACGTTGCATCATCGACGCGTAACGAGTAGACACATCGATGTGGTGGATTTCGTTGAAATATTCCACAAATATTTGCTGCATGTTGAGATTAGGCAGTTTGAGGTAAAAATCGTCACGCAATGTCAACATGCCCAGATAGAAAAAAGAAACCGGAAAAAAGTTCTTTTCAAAGAACCGGAACATATTAAACTTTTCGACTAGAAACGCTTCATCATAAGAAATACTATTGTACAACGTCAGTTGTTCAACAAATTCCTCCATGTTTTGGGGATTAGAAGCCGTCAACCGTCTCACCCAAGACAGTTCCGTCTTCAAATTCATGTCAATCAAGCGTTTGGGAATGGTTTTGTAGCGGCAAAGATGTTTTAAAAAGTACATCACGAGGGTGGAATTATAGAGAGCCTCACCCTCTGGGTTGACAAAGTGATAGCCATCGTAATGGTTCTTGATGATGGATTCCACAACCGAGCGGGTGGAAGGCTCAATCTCGTAATCGTGATAAACCTCATCCAGCAGCTTATTGACTTCAGCCTGCGTAAAGCCTGACATTTCCTCAAATTCAGGCTCTAAAGTAATGAAATTGGCAATGTTGTAGCCAGAAGCCATATCATCTATCGTTATTGGCAATACACCAGTGATAAAAACATTAGCGATGGCCCCGGTTTCGCGGCCTTCCTTTAACGTTTTAAAGAACGTTTTGAGAAAACTGTCATCCGCCGTTAATTCACGGTATAGACTATCTTTATGGGCAGTAATCAATTGATTGGCAAAATTGTCATATTCGTCGATAATCACATAAAGTCTCGGCAAATCATCGTGTTCTTCGATAACACTGAGAAGCGATTTGAGATTAAACAACATTTTTTCTTTGACATCTATGCTGATTTTACCGTTAAACCAAGGTTGGTTTTTACCAACCACTTTTCTCATCCGCAAATTACACGTATTGCCAAAACTTTCCTCAATTCCTTTGAGTGTACCCGTTGGCTCGACGCTAGAAAAATTGAGAAGCAAGACAATAAAGCGGTTATGCAATGGCGTTGGATTTTGACCAATGTAGGTATGCCCAAACAGCCTTTCAAAATCATCCAGCTGATTAATGTTGTAGTAACATTCTAACATCCGACACAACAGGGATTTTCCAAACCGTCTCGGCCGCAGAAAGACGGGATTTTCAAAAAATTCCAATTTTTCAATATAGGCCGTTTTATCGACAAAGTAACCGTTTTTTTGGACGAGTTCTTCATAATTAGCGGTACCATATAACACTCGTTTTTTCATCAATAGAACTCCTTTGTCATCATGGTTAACATCATGTTTAGATCTACCATCAAAGAAATCCGATTTTGTCAAAAAATCGGATTTATCACCAGATTCAATCTATTGCAAATATTACATATTTTCAAAACCTGTCAGATTTAGTTTTGGGTTTGATTGAATTCCCATTCCTAAGCCTGTTGATATTTTGAAACCCAGACTCGAACCGGCAGAGATGATAATGGTTTCACATTAAGATAAGGTTCAACAAGGCGAGTATTGTCAAAGGTGTCTGCAAAAACCGCAATAACGGTATGCCGCCCATAAGTTTCGCTGAGTGCTGCCCAAAAAGCCCGTTTATCAAGCGTTGACCATTCATACATCCATTCTTCCGGCAAATAAATGATCAGTCCCCTTTTAAAAACTTCAAAGGCTTGTTCAAGAAAAACGGCACGGTGGCAAGGTAATTCGGGCACACCGTTTTGTCCAAGTTCCCATAGCGTATACTCTGGCAATAAAGTTTGTAAGGTTTCCGTCATAATAGCCAAATCTGCCGGGGCATTGGCAGATAAACCTAAACCACGATAGCGCACATTCGGTGCATTATGAGCAGCCAGTAATTGAGTGAACGATTCTTTAAGTTGAATGAATTCCATGACTTTGCTTTGTATATCGTTTTGAGGCATGAACAAGTGACGTACTGATTGTGCTTTAGTCATTCGCCATTACCCATTTACAACCACGTACTTTGACTTTCTTGCAACAGCACTAACAACGTTTTTCTAGGCATAAAGCCATCACTAAAGTCAACCGAATCAAGATTAGCCACAGTGGTATAACTAAACTGGTTTTGCCAACGTTCCGTATGACTCAGGTTTTTAAGTTGAACGCGCAAATCATCGGGAGATAAACACAGGAAACGATCTAAGCCGGCGTTGACCAATTCTGAAAATGTCACACTGACACGACTCGGAAAGCAATGAAAACGCATAAGGGCAAGGGCATGGATAACAACTTCATTAGTCACAGTTGGCTCACCTAAACGGACCGAAATGCCTTCACCTCTAACAGTCCTTGACTCAATTAATCCTAATTCCGCCAGTGGGCGATCTTCTACAAACATTCTTCTGATACCACCAAGGTATGATTCCATAACACTTTTTTCATAACCTTGTAATTCTTCCCTAGCTCGAACTTGTTGAACCATTTCTTCCCAGGGTATCCAATCCTTGGCAATCGGCTCTAAACTCAGGAAAAAGCTGGCATAAGGTTCATTTCTATCTGAAAAACAAATGGATAAATGGAAAGCCCACCATGTAGATGCTTTTTCAAGATAAGGATCATTAGCAATAATCGCTCTACCAATATCAGTAATCACATACTCTCTACCACTACTTTGAATAATTTGAGCCGCCAGTAGCCAGTTTTTTATCGTTGTCAACCTATTTTTGCCAGCAATCAGTTCAACTCGCGCTTGCCGCATTTTGGCAGAAGAAAAAATATCTTTTTGTTTTTCAACAATCTCAATGCCTTTCATCACCCACCAGCGCGAAATAGGTTCACCTTGATTATCAATCAATGCCATTTTTTATATCCCTAGTTTTTTCGTAGAAACCTTCAAGGTTTTGGAAACGCTTTACGGTTTTGCCCTACAGGCTACAAATCAGACAAGCCTGATCTTCAGGATCATCTTCCTCTTCCATCAACACCGCTTCCATTAAATTTTTGGCTTTTTTTCGAGTTATTCGTAATTCAGATTTTTGCTTGATTTCACTCGCACGCGCAATCAAGTCATCCAAAGTTTCACTGGGTGTCCAAGTATGATTACGTCCTTGATCTCGATGAAATTGCTCATAAGCTCTGGCTTTTTCAAACAAATCAGGGTGATTTTCATACAATCCAATCCACTCTTCTTTGCGTTGAAAAAAGCAAAAGTAACAGCCGGAGCGACTGCGCCATTTGTAATACTGAGGCAACCCAATCCCGGCTTCTTCTAAAATCCGTAAAATATCTTCCTTCACTAAACCATCGTCTTTAAAAGGATAACGCGCCCTGATATTAGGCTTTTTAGAAATATAACCCTCCCGCTGTGCTTCATCAGCACGAATGGCAACGTAAGTAATGGCTTCATCGTTACCCACAAATTTTTCAAAAGGAAACAGCTTTAAATTCAACGTACACCAACGTGATCTAGCCGTTGGCAAATAATTGTCATGCAGCTTTAAATAATGCTCAAAACCGCGATAAGCATTTAACCGATAGATTTCTTTGCCCAGATAATCTGCCATGATGTCTATAAATTCTAACGTTTCTGGCAACTCCGCCCCGGTATCGGCAAAAAAATACTCCATTTCTGGCACTTTATCACGCAAATAAATCGCTAGTGCAGCACTGTCTTTGCCACCGGAAAGCCCTAATAAATGTCTAACCTTTTTATCTGTCATGTCATTTTCCAATTACGCTATTAACTCCACTGTTTTAGATCGTATAACACAGATTTCCTGCCACTGAACAAAAACTACAAAGATTATTTCTATGTACGGGACAAAAATTATAATCGTTTGATTTTAAAGTATTTCGTGATGCTATCGCTTTTTGGGCGATAGTATCACTTTTGCGGTAAAATCAATGAGTTGCATTTATAAACACTCAAAAGTTGATTGCTGTAAAGCCAAATAACATCAAAAACTTGATCATCGAGTTTTAGTGATAGATACGCCACAAAAAAAATGATGCATCACGGCTTGAACACTTTTTTGTCCTGTACATAGATTATTAATTCCTAACTTATAAATCAAGCAAAAGGATTTAATCCACTTCAAACCGGCGTATTTTCAGAGTGAGTAACCACTCAACTACCAAAACTCAATCGTTCCGGTTTTGGTAAAAAATTTTTGGCCTTATTTTATTGCATTCGTCAAAAGACTCGCGTATGATGCGTTGCGTTTTTGACAAGCCGATGTGCTTTTTAAAAAGACAAAGGTAACTTTCGATGTTTAAGTAGTAAATGATAGTTGTGATGCTATCGCTTTATTTTTGCGATAGTATCACTTTTGTGGCTCAAATCAATCTATCCCAAGACTTAAAAACAGCGATAAAATATGGTTATTTTTGAGTGATACTATCGCCAAAAAAGCGATAGCATCACGGCTTGAACACTTTTTGGTCCTGTACATAGATTATT
>QNER01000044.1 GCA_003646175.1 Candidatus Parabeggiatoa sp. nov. 1 | reverse complement strand
GAGAAATAATCCCGTTTTTTCGTACCAGGTTCGCCTTGTACTCCTGAGAAATTAAACCTTGTCGTTATTGCGAGAGTGAAATCAATCCGAACAATCCGTCAATCTGCTGTACTTGAATTGGTTATACTTGACCCAATTTATGTTACCATAATACCATTTTCAGAATAGCGAATGGACGTCATAAACCACACCAACAGAAAACCATTTACCAAAAAAAGCGTCTCATTGTCGCTGTTATTTTGAATTTATCAATCACATCAAGGAAAAAATACCATGTCAAATACACACCAACCACAGCATTATATCTTGCTGATAATATTGGTTTTACTGTTAAGTGGCCCGCCATTAGCACAAGCGGCAACTGACTGCACTGTTGTCAATCAGATACCTCAAACCGAGTGTGAGGCCCTTATCGACTTTTATAAAAAGACAGATGGCCGTCACTGGAAAGACAACACCGGCTGGAATGTGAGCAATACTCCCTGCTATTGGAAGGGCATAGAATGTCACGGTAGTGACAAAACGGCGGAGGAAAGAAATATCAAAACACTGGCCTTGCCTGACAACCAACTTAAAGGCACCCTCCCGGATTCGCTGGAGAATTTGAGCAGTTTATGGGTACTCTCTCTGGGCAACAACCAACTCAGCGGCCCACTCCCTGAGTGGATAGGGAGTCTTTGGCAGTTGAGAAAACTTTGGTTGTACAACAACCAACTCAGCGGGCCTTTACCAGAATCTCTGAGTAAGGTCACACGTTTGGTGTCTATCATTTTGGACGACAACCAATTGAGCGGTTCTCTCCCTGATATGGGTAACTATGACCGTTTGCAGTTTCTCTATCTGTCCAACAATCAACTCAGCGGTGCTATCCCTGACAGTTTGGGAAACGTGGAGACTTTGCAGTTTATTTATTTGTCCAATAACCAACTGAGTGGCTCTATTCCGGCATCGTTGGGCAATTTGAATCTGTTGCAGCGGCTTATTTTGTCCGATAACCAATTCAGCGGTCCTATTCCTGAGTTTATAGGGCACTTGACTGATTTGGAAATACTTGCGCTGAGCAACAATCAATTCCAGGGGGGCATTCCTGATTTTTTGGAGAATTTAACGCATTTGCAACAACTCACTTTGGGTGGCAACCAACTCATCGGTCCTATTCCAACGTTTCTGGGCAATTTGAACCAATTGAAATTGCTGCATTTGTCCAACAACCAACTCAGTGGTGTTATCCCGGCTTCCCTGGGGAATATGAGATATCTGATTGTGGACAACAACGAACTGTGTGGAGAGTTGCCAGTTTCATTAATGGATATGGGTGATTTTGGTGTCATCAAATTAGACAACAATCACTTAACCACAACCAATCTCAAGCTGATTGGATGGCTCAGTCGCAAAAACCCGACTTGGGAAACCACTCAAATTCCTTGTAGTGAAAGTTAAACTTAAATTCAACCCCTTTGGGGTTGTGCAGGAGTCCAAGATTTATCTTGGCTATCCCAAACTAAAGTTTGGACTCCTGTTTCAAGGCTCGAACAATCAAACTTATTGAAATTAGCCTAAATGGTTAGTTAAAGTAATTGTTAAATAGGGTTAATAAAGAAGACGATAAAGACGAAAATGCGTTTTTTATAAGCAGAACCATGCGTGAATATAACGCATGGGTTCTGTCTTTTAGATTGTTAAAATCGTTGTGAAATCCGGTTAGGTGTTGATTTTTCTGCGTTGTCGGCCTGATTTGATAATGCTTGCAGGTTTGTAGCTGGGTGATTTCTCTAAAAAGCACTTGCCCCCAAATTTCCGCACTCGGCCTCTCACTTGGTTTATGATGCCCCTCTTCAAAAGCCTTCAAGAAAAGTATTTTTAAGGGTTCAGGAATCTGTTGAAAATTGTGATGCCATTTTGGTAAACAGGTGATATATTTTGATTTCGAGCCATGGGGAAACAAGCCATTTTGAATTTTATCTGGTATCGTGTCACAGTCTGCATATTGTTCTCCATAAGTGGCCGAAAAGGGCGGTAAACCAAATAAGACTTCATAAAATATGACCGCCATTGAAAATCTATCCCACGAGATAGGAATATAGTTTTTTGAGGGATGCCAGTTATTTTGATAGCCTTCGGGTGGGATATATTCTGCGGTGACGGCATGACTTGGATGAATCACGGTTGAGACTTTTGAACCATTG
Organism: Candidatus Parabeggiatoa sp. nov. 1; assembly: GCA_003646175.1. Classification (GTDB taxonomy): domain Bacteria; phylum Pseudomonadota; class Gammaproteobacteria; order Beggiatoales; family Beggiatoaceae; genus Parabeggiatoa. Next base: position 15,163 of record QNER01000044.1, on the reverse strand, counting down.
ACACTTTGAACGGGTTCTAAGTTTGAGTTATTAGCAATCTGAATGGAATCTAAGTCAATAATTGAAATTTTACCCTCTTCAGTGACTAACATATTTTGAGGTTTCATGTCCACCAACACATAATGATTCAGGCTGTGAATTTTATGTACAGCAATTGCGATGTTGACACAAAGTTTAAGCCTTAAAATAACCCCATTATCGGTTGTTAAATCAAATTTATGCCATTCATTGGGCAAGTTATTTTTCAGAATCGGCCGACATAGCTCATATATTTGAAGACTACCCTCAAATGCCAAGGCCATGATAAAACCTACAAATTGTCCATTTTGATAGATTAATTCTGTAGGCCAACATATCATATAAGTTTCACCTTTTAATTCTGAGGGTAGATGGTTTACCATATAGGCGATTTTTTGCTCACATTCTGGCGTGCGCTTAGGCGGGTGAAAAATTTTTACACAGTGATTCTGATACGAAGAGGGTGCCAGAATCCGATGGACTTGCCCTTCAGCACCGGCGTTACTTAACGGGGTATCTTGAACCCTAATTTTTTGGTTTTGTGAAGTTTTAAAGTATAGGGGCATAACGATTGTTTAATTCTATCATCTGGAGAGGAGTACAAGGCGAACCTTGTACTTCTGATAACATACATACGCGGCCCTATTGTACAAAGTTCGCTTTGTACTCCTGAGAAGATTGTTTTTCGTACAAGGTACGCCTTGTACTCCTGAGAAGATTTATTTTTCGTACAAAGTTCGCTTTGTACTCCTGAGAAGATTGTTTTTCGTACAAGGTACGCCTTGTACTCCTGATAATCTTGCTATGATTACCCATTACCAAGTTCACATTCAATTAAAACACCAAGTACCATGGTTTTGTCATCGGGTTCATCTGTTAAGGTTTGATTCCCATTATTAAGAAAATGTTGCCATTTTGCCTGTACTTCATCAACCGGTGTGCCCGCTTTTTCCAGATTCTTTAAAGTATTTACCAGTGGTTGAAAAAACTTAGGATAAGGATTATTTGGATCTGACCATTTGTTGGTAGAGGACTCAAATTGACTACATTCAAAGGAAGCCTTTTCGCAACCATCTGACATCAGCGTGAAAGCGAGCGGCCTTTCATTAATCACTCGACTTTCTATAAACGGATTTATCTCTTTATTATTCCAAATAGCAGAAGTCATAAAAACGGTGGCATTTGCCTCTTCGCCCTTCCACGGCCTCATCATAGGTTTCCACTCATTGGACAAATTACAATAAGCGGCTCTACCGTCTCCGATATGCGTGATTAGAATGCCAATGGGTGAATAAATCACGATAATGACAGTACAAGCAAGTGATTTGCTTTCTAGCTTTTTCTGAGTCGCATAATTTTCAAGCGTCATTCTGACGGTTTTTAGCGTTTCCGTGGCCAGAACATGCCAGTTGTTTTCTGATGGTAATTGATTTTTTATGTGCCATTCTTGGTTTGTGACTAATTGGTTAAATGCTTGCGCTGCTGTTTTTGCGACAAATTCTGAACCTAGATGAGAATTGGCTGCAGAACCGGCACCGTCGGCGACAATAGCAATTCCCCAACCATTAGCAATTTCTTTATAATAGTGGCTATCTTGGCAAGGTAATTGACTGTCAATATGCGATTGACCAATAACCGTTCCCCCTATCACAAACCATTTTTTTTCGGCCGTGTCAGGTTCTGTTTCGTTGCCGGTTTTTGAATCAGTTTCAGTCGTGACATTTGTTATTGTCGGTTTGGTTTCCTCAGCTTTAGGTTCTTCAAGCAACGCATTTTCTACAGTATCAGTGGTGGTTTTACTTTCATCCACAGAGCCAGAAGGCGCAGCGGTATTTTCGACAGTCTTTTTACAATGGTTGGTGGTGTTTTGAGCATCACCGAAAACTTTTATCAGATTGTCATCTATTTGACGTTCGGTTTTTTTCTGGATCTGTCGTTGCGTAGTTTTCCACCATTTATCCTCCCACCATTTATCCCCAGCTTTATCATCAAGTGCTTTGGAAGGTACGGTGTGGTTTTCCACCGATTCGGCTTTCTCAGTTGGTGAGTTATTCGTTTTTTGAGACAAGATTTTTTTGACCTTTGTTAGTTTGTTTGGAAGAGTGTGTTCTCCATTTGATGTCAAGTTTGTTTGTCAAGTGGGCGTTGCTCACCAAAATACCCTACGAAGGTGGGCAATACATTGCCCACCCTACGCAAGCTTTCCCTTTCTCCGCTCCCCTTTCCCTACGTCTTAAAACCTTGTGTCCAACCAGGTTGCGGAAGATTAACCAGTTGTCCAGGTTTAGAAGAGGTGACAGTCGTCATACTGGCACTCAGCCATTTGAAGAAAGCACTAAATTTCAGGCCTTCGAGTCGTTGTGGTGGCATCTTTGGATCTGAAATTTTTTCGAGGGTATTCATATTAGCCCCTTGTACCCCAACCGCCAAAAATGCAAATTTTTTACCTTGGATTTGATCATCACTTGTCGCTAATCGAATTTCTTCTGCTAAACCATTGACATCTTGATCGCTGTCTGGCTCACCGTCAGTGATCACAATTATCCAAGGCCGATAGTAAGGCTGTCCTGAGTTTTTGTACCATTGTTTCCTTGCTTCAACCTTTGCTATCGCCTCTTTAACGCCATCAACCAGCTTAGTTGAGCCTTTGGTTGTCAAGCGAGGCATCGTAAAATTCTCAACCAGTGCCGGTTCTAACTCGCATTTTACTTCACTATGAAACGTTATGATGGCAACTTCTAATCGGTTGGCAGTGGTTGCATCGGCCTTGATTTCATTATAAAAGGCTTGTAAACCTTGGTTCAGTTCATCAATCGGTTCTCTGCCTGATGTTGGATTTGACATTGAACCTGACACATCTAACACCAGCACACACAAACATTTTTGTTCGTAATTCACCGGTGATTCTGCTTCAAAATCATTGTTTGCCATAAAATGCTTCCTGTTTGGTTCTTCGTTCTAGGTTCACTTGCACCCCATGTTCACTTGTTAAAAAGTTGGCTAATCCAAATGAAGACACGATTTTTCCATCCAAGCTTAGCCTGTTTGAAATTAGCGCCGGTTAGATTTGCCTTTCTTAGATTGGCTCCTTTAAGCGTTGCTTTTGCAAAGGTGGTTCTTCTCAGATTGGCTCGCGATAGGTTTGCACCTTCAAGTGTTGCCTGTGTCAAATTTGCTTGTTCAAGGTTTGCCCCTTCTAGAACCGCACCTTTCAAATTCGCGTTTTGAAGTTTTGCCCCTCTCAGAATGGCTCCTTTTAGACTTGCACCTTCAAGGTTGATTCCGTCAAGTTTTGCGCCTATCAGATTGGCTTTGTCAAGATTTTTGGTTCCTTCAAGTTTTGCAATCAAATCAACGTCTTTGAGAGCAATACCTTCAAGCGTGTTTTCAAAGATTGCCCCAGTCAGATTGGCTTTGTTAAGATTTTTGGCACCTTCAAGTTTTGCCCTTTTCAGATCGGCTTCTTTTAAACTGGCTCCGTCAAGATTAGCCCCCTCAAAATTAGCCCCTATCAAATGGACTTTTTCAAGATTAGCCCCCTCAAGATTGGCTCTTTCAAGTGTTGCCCCAATCAGATTGGTTTTCAACGGGTTCCAAAAGCTGATAGCCCCTTTCAAATTAGCCCCTTTCAAATTAGCACTGCCAAGTTTTGCCCCTTTCAGATTAGTGCCTTCAAGACTGGCCCCTTCAAGATTCGCGCCTTCAAAGTTGGCCCTTTCAAGATTGGCACCTTCAAGATTCGCGCCCTCAAGATTGGCACCTTCAAGATTGGCACCTTCAAGATTCGCGCCTTCAAGATTGGCTTTATTAAGCCTTGCCCCGGCAAGAGAGGCTTCTTTTAAGTTGATGTGATCTAACCGAAGATGAGATAAATCTAAATACATTAACGTCTGTTTATTGACAGAAATAAACATCTTTATGAAAGATTTTACCTCGTCATTGGTTTCAGAGTATTCCAGTAAACCGACTTGATGGTTTTTTATGCAGTCAAACAAATATTCTGCTAAAAAATAGACCATAAAAGGTTTTTGGATAAAATGATAATGGCCTGACAGATCACGAGTTAAGAACGTACAAGTTGTTATCTCATCTTTGAGATAATCGTCACCCTGACTGTTGCCAATCGGTTGTTGGAAAAATTCAGGCTTAGGTTCGCTTAATTGAGAATAATGTAAAGAAAAATCGCCGCCCTTCTTATACATTTTTACAGCGAGTTCCCACAATAACGCCCTTTTCCGTTGTGGAGTCATTAGAGAAGACAAACCCTGTTGTTCGATCCAGATATCTGTGTAGACTTTATAGATATAAACCGCATTGGTTTGTTGGTTATCATTTAATGGATGAGTATTGAAGAACATTTCTATATCAGTTATCAGTTATCAGTTATCAAGCAATCCGTCAAATCAGGAAAGAAGTTGTACTTGTTAGAGGAAAAAGCGTATTATATTTAAACCTTAAATATGCTGTTCTCGTGGTTTCCTTTTTTATAGACGTTCAGAAAAATATTTAGGACAAAACCTTCAAGGTTTCGGAAACCTTGAAGGTTTCTAACTAAAATGATTTATCTGAAAAACGATATAACGAATTTTATGTTAGGAGATATTATAGTGCCTGCAATGATAAAAGTACTCAGTTTTCTGTTTTTTGTCGTCGTTTTAATAACGGTATCGACTGCTCTATTCGTTGGAGCCGGATACCTCCTTTCCTTTATGTTTTCGCTCACGTTATTTCAAGCTTCCGTGCTTTGTATAGGTGCCTCTTTTGTTATTGCCTTCATTCTTTTTGCAATAACGTTTGACGCGCAAACATTTAAAGTCGTACATCTTGACCAGATAAAAACCAAGGTATTCGATGTGGATGAAGGAGACAATGAATTTGAGAAAGACGTGACACTTGATGTTCGGGAAGTGCCGCAGGTAACCACTCCAAAGGTGGGCCGAAACGAACCCTGCCCTTGTGGAAGTGGCAAAAAATACAAGTTTTGTTGTGGAAGGCAATAAGTTGATTACGCCAATGCCAAACTAAAAACGAGGCTAAAGTTTCGCTTCGCGAAACTTTAGCCTCGTTTGGACTCCACCATTAAAATCGTCTTCAGTCGAAAGCTTCACTTCGCACTTTGCGAAACTTTTTGTCATATCCGATAATTTGTGCTTCAGTACTTAGTTGCCCGCATTGTCGATAACGATACCGCTGGGTTTGTTCAGCTGAACAAGCGTAGCCAGTGCTGCCAAGCTGTCCAGCTACCGTGGTGATAGTGGTCGTGTCTGCCAGTGGGGGCGGAAAGCTTTGGGAAGTATCGGCAAAGGTTTGGGTTTGCCAATTTAGCATAAAGAGGAATATGATTAAGGAAAACTGGAATGAGCGATGGAATGTCATGATTTGGTTTCTCCGTAAGAGGATCGTTTATAACGATTATGGGCCATACCTGGGGTGGTGAAAATTGTGAATTATGAAAAAGTTCCAGGTAGTTACACTGGCTATATTAATTTTGCACCAAAGGGGCTTTAAAATCTAGCACCAAAGGTGCGTATTATTAAAGCCAGTGTAACTACCTGGCTGGGTCGTCCTGTAGAAGTAGTGATGATGTCCAAACGGATACTATCCCTAAGAAGGGATAGCATCCGTAACATCACTACATGTTTAGGATTCCCCCTGGCTGTTCTTATGGGAACCACACACTGAACTCAAAATGTACGCCGTCATCTTGTAAGTCTTTATCGTCTGGGTCCGGAATATCGCGCAGTGCGTAGCCCCAATACACTTGGGCGTTCATGTTTGGATTAGGGCGCCAGTTAAAGCCTAAGCCAATACTGGTAATGTCTTTCGGCTCTGGTGTGCCACTGTCAGCGTTCCAAGAGCGCCCATAATCTATAAATGGCATAATTTCCACTTGGCCGTCTTCAGGTTCTTTGCTCAGAAATCGCCATTTCATAACGGGAATACGCCATTCTAAAGAGCTGATAAAGCCGCTGTCGCGTGTGAGTAGGTTTTCTCGATAGCCACGCACGGTTGAGACACCGCCAATGGAGAGTTTTTCTAAGGGCAATAAGTCTTGTTCTGCCCATTGAACGTCGGTGCGAAAGATGATTTGGCTCATTTTGATGGGTTCAAAGTCAAAATAATCGTCTAACCGCCGGACATATTGAAATTGTCCCAACCAAGTGAAAAATTCACTGTCGGGGGAACCATCATCATTAACCGTAGATGAAAGCGCATCTATCCCAAAGTTAAAACTCGAACGAGCTGCAAACACTTGATTATAGCTACGCTTGAGCCATTGTTGAGAAAAACGTATCACGGAGAGATGACTTTCACCTTCTTGGACACCGGGTGAAAAGGAAAAGGGCCGTCCTAACAAAAAGGTTTTACTGTCGCGTTTCTCCAATCTCAGTGCCAAATCCAATGATTGGTCTGGTCTTTTGAAATATTGCACCGGATGGGTCAATGTAATAGCGTAAGTATTCGCTTCGCTTTCAACATCCAGTTCACTAAAGGGATATTCAACAACATCGGAGTCGCTGCGTTCTAGATCGAAAGTCAAAGTGGTATCGTAACGATTGAGGGGTAACTCGTATCTCATGGTATAGTCCTTCAGCCCCTCGGTTAACCCAAAGCGAAGATAGAGCATGTCACCCCATCCTTTTCCCGGCAACCACTCACTTAAATTATGATGCCAAGCTTCTATTTCGCCTCGATAAGCACCGATACTTGGAGAGCGATGGTTGTTGAAATTGAATTGGAGTCGATAAGGGCTGGCTTCGGAAACGCCGAGGTCCAAAATGGCTTCCCCCAGTTTAACGCCCGGCTTCAATTCGGCATGGATGCGTTCAACCATGGGCCGTTGTTGCAGTAATTGCAGGCGTTCTTGTAATTGGTTGATGTTAAGCGCAGCCGCACCGGCGCCTCTCACACGCTTTTCGATGTAGGAGGTACGCAGCCGCTTATTGCCAGAAATGTCGATTTGAAAGAGTTCGCCTTCAATAATTGTTATGGTTACGATGCCATCGCTTACCGGTTGATCAAGAATAATGGCACCCGAGTTAATGTATCCCGCCTCATTGTAGCGGCTGGTAATTTGGTTTTTGACCTCCTGTAGTTGTTCGGGGGACAGCTCGCGGTTTTGGTAATCCTGCGTCATCGTTGCCAGTTCTTCGTTAGAAAAAACGTGATTACCCTCGAACTTAAATTGCTTGACTTTGATGCGGGCCACTGAAGAAATCGACGTGTCGTCTTGGGGAATCGGTGGCAATTCAGGCAGTGGAGGTAGTTCCAGAGCCGGTTTGTTTTCTTCAAGCGGTTGAAAGGAAGGCCTCTCAAAAGGCTGATGCTCGCGGCCCGGTGTGTCAAACGCCAATAAGGGCTGATTCAGTAAGGCCAGCAGCAGTGTCATGCTGAAGCATACCATTGTGTAGTGGTATGGTTTGTCTGGTCGTTGTGTTTTCAAAGTTGTCTTCCATTAATGAGCTTAGAAAAAGGGGAACGGTTCAAAGATAAAAGGGAAAGGATAATTCCCACTCTACGCAAAAGTTGACAGCATCGCTCCAACTTTTGCGTAGTTCCCCATTATTTTTGTTCGAGTGCTTCTATACCTTCCCAATCATCGGGTGTACCTTGTTCAAGATAATACTCACAACGTTCCAAATAAAAATGAGCAGCTTTGTCTTGCGGCAGTTCCGTTAAAATCTGCTGGAATTGTTTGATTGCCTGTTTAAATTGCTTGTGGTAATAAGCGTCAATCGCTTGAATAAACATTGATCTGAGTGCTATTTTCTTAACTTTCACCTCCTCTGGTTCTGAGTCAATGATTTCAAACACATGCACAGGTGCTTGTTTGCCTTTTACACGAAATTTACCAAGAAAGCGATAGTGGTATTGTGCTGGGTTGGTTAATTTCACCAATATTTCCTCACTGATAAGGATGGAGGCACCATACATTTTGGTGAGCCCTTCCAAACGTGAAGCCAAATTAACAGCATCCGAAATCACCGTGCCTTCCATACGCTTTTCTTCGCCGATGGTACCCAGCATGAGTGTGCCAATATGCAAGCCAATACCAATCTTGAGCGGCTGCATCAGTTGTTTTTCTCTTTCTTGATTGAACGTGACTAATTGTTGGTGAATTTCTATCGAAGCTTGCACTGCATCATCGGCACTTTCTGGAAACAAAGCCATAATAGCATCACCTATATATTTGTCGATAAAACCATGATGCTTGCGAATCACCGGGCTGACACGGCCTAAATAAGCATTGATAAAATCAAAATTTTCTTTAGGTGACATGTTTTCTGACAAGGTTGTAAATGAACGAATATCCGCAAACAACACCGCCATTTGTTTTTGCACATGATCGCCCAGTCTGACATCAACAATGCTGTCTTTTTCTAACAATTGCAAAAATTCCAATGGCACAAATTTGCTGTAGGCAATGTTGACACACGACAATTGAATATGGGTTTTAATACGAGTAATCAGTTCACCTTTAGAAAACGGTTTGGTCAAATAATCATTCGCGCCGGCTTCCATGCCTTGCACCAAATCTGACACCTGATTTTTGGCTGTCAGCATAATAATGGGCAACAGGTTGGGTGGATAAGTTTCACGGATGATTTTACACACTTCAAACCCGGACATTTTGGGCATCATAATGTCCAACAAAACTATCGCATAAGTAGCGTTATCAAGGGCTTCTAAGGCCTCATGACCATTCTGGGCACTGGTAATGGCATAATTTTCTATGCGCAATTGATTTTCTAGTACCTGTAAATTAACTGGATCGTCATCGACAATGAGTACATGAAACGATTCACGCGCTGAAGTGACACTCTTAGGCTGTGGTTCAGGAAAGGCTTCTTCTTCACTTTCAATACTTATTTGAATAGGTTGTACATCGCGGGTGCGACTCAGCATAGCCGTCATATCGCTGGAAAAAGCGGCCGGCGGGTTTTTAGAGAGCGGCAAAGTAAAGCTAACAGTTGTTCCTTTTCCCATTGTTGATTGAATACTGATTTCACCACCATGCAATTCAAGCAGTTGTTTGGTGATTGATAAGCCTAAACCGGTACCGCCATATTCTCTAGCAATTGAGCCATCAGCTTGTTCAAATGGGTTAAACACGATGTCGATTTTGTCGGGTGGAATGCCAACCCCGGTATCACTGACAGTAATGATTAGGTGTTCATTATACACCGCTGAAGAAATTTCCACAGTACCCGATTCGGTGAATTTAATCGCATTGCTCACCAAATTATGCAAAATTTGTTGCACACGATTTTCGTCCGCATCGACGGGCGGATCATCTTTTATCTGATTGCGAAGTAGAATGTCCTTAGAACCAATCAGCGGTTGACTTAAAGTCACAACCACATCAGTGACGACTTTGATTTCTATCGGTTTAATTTGTAGAATGATATTTTTATGCTTGAGTTTAGAAAAATCTAAAATATCATTGACCAAATTGGACAAGCGTCTACCACTAAGCACAATCATGGACAAATTTTCATTCGCTTTTGGTGGCAAGATACCCACCGCACCATCAATCATCGAATCAGCAATACCGATAATACCATTGATGGGGGTACGCAATTCGTGCGAGGTATTCGAGAGAAAATCATCTTTTAGTTTGTCGAGTTTGGTTAATTCATTGTTTTGCTGTTCAATCTTTTTGATAGAGGCCAAGATACTATTGACCATCTTGATGATACTTTGTTTAAGCAATTTTAACTCATTGTTAGCTTCTACCTCAATGTGGTGTGAAAGCTGGCCCTCGGCAATAATGTTGACACTATTGACAATGCTTTGAATTGGCTTGGTAATCCAAGCTGAAATGATGATGGTAAAAATAATACTTAACGCAATGGAAATAACGCTCAACAGAAAATGAAACGAAGCGGTTCTGTGTAAACCTTCATCTATCAGTCTCGTGTTATAGACGAGTTCAATCACTCTACTGGGATCAGAACCAAGAGCAATGTTCTCGTTTTTTAAATTGACAAAAATATAGCGCGTATAGCGTTTTCTGGCCTTATCCTCTATTTCGTGAGTTTTTTTGGTGTCGTAGACAGTCTGAATAATTTGTGCTGTGGCAGGATCGGGCTTGTAATTGGGCTCAGCTAATGAATAGCCATGCCGGCTAAAAATCCTCACTTGATTTAAGGAGGGATTAAGGGTTTTGAGTCGGGCGGTAATTTCTACAATATTGAGTCCTTCCATCAAACCCGCAAATTCATTGGATCTCAAGCCTAATTCCAACAAATAGTTATGATCTGGGGTTGGCATGTAAGCAAATTTTCTGATACTGCCGGTACGCGCTTCCGTAGCAAACCCGCCATTAGCAAATTCATTTTTTTGGCGGATTTTCGTTAGAACGGCGAAAAGATCAGGCCATGTTTTAAAGTCAAGTCCTAAATCTTTGGTATAAGTTGTGTATTCAACAATGCCTTCAGCATTGATGATATACAAATCCATTTTGCCACCCATTTGTCTTTTGAGATCATCAAGATCCATTCTTGAAGGTGCGCGCCTCGCTATTTGATAGGCATCAATAAAAGTGACAAACGCATCTTTCATCTCATCATCGATAAATTTCTCCAATACTTTATGCCCGGCATCGACCAATTTAATCGCATTGACAATATTATTTTCCGTTTGTTGTTGTAGCATCTTATGGGCGTTTTCCAAATCACTTTTGGCATTTAAATAGTCAGACACCGACATGGCAATCAGGATGGGAATAATCAATAATAAAAAAGAGCCCATCAGAGTGTACTTTAACGGCACATAAGAAGGGGGCATCTCATCTGGTTTTTGAGGTTGCTGTAAGGGGTTGGTCAAATTCATTCTAATTTAGCCGAGTAAAGGAAGACAAGATAAAATAGTATAAGGCATGCAACATCTTTCACTTATGGGAATTAGGATTTAGAGATTAGGGATTAATCATTTTATACCTATTTAACGTAAACCATTGATTTGCCAAAAGTAGCATTCACACAAATGTCATAAAATCAATCACTTAATAATTAAATCGGTATAATGTCTCATTTTTACCATCATCTGAAACGAAGGTAATCGCATGGTCAGAGTGTGACCTCCGCTTGATGTAAAGCGGTGGCCAGCAAAGTTCCTTTTATTACCCACATATCGTGGGGTATGGTGGGCTTTGTAAAGAAGTTGCCCACCCTACATTAGCATTATCTACATCAAATCGAAGTCACACTCCATGGTCAAGTTATAAATTAATAGCTTACAATTCATGCAAAACTTTTAACTTTTCTCTATAACTCATTGATGCTATTGATTTCACTTCAAACGTAAGTTATTAAAGCTATATCCCTTAACCAAAAGGGTTAAAATGCCCCACTACTTCATAAACATAGTGTTATAAGGATAAATCCCAAGTATGATCGTTGCCAAATGATACACGTCACATTATAAGAAGTCCCATAAATCGTTTCATCACGCATTGATTAGTCATATAAACCACAATGGCACAATGTCATTTTTAGTAACTACTCAGCCCTGAAAGGGCGCTTTATTAAAGCCCAGGGCCGCGCCCTGGGAACTAATGAACATTATAAGTGGGCGACAAGAAACCAAGTTTTGTGTGTGAACTTGAACAATACAGTTCCACCAAACCAAGGCATTTAAACCTTAAGTATTTGTAACTACTCAGCCCTTTCTGGGCGCTTTATTAAAGCCCAGGGCTGCGCCCTGGGAACTAATGAACATTATAAGTGGGCGACAAGAAACCACCTTAAGTATTTCATGATTTGTCGTCCCACTGATGAAAAACCATTATAGAAAAATCTATTCTTGCTGTAAATTCAATACTTTCGCAGTTTTTGCAACTTGTGAATCTTGAGCCACGAATAGCGAATAAATATAAAAACAATGTGCATGTCTTATGCTCGGATAACAAATTTTTTTGAAACCACAATTAGATTCAGCACTGAGCGCATTCCCAAAAAACGGATCATTTTTTTCGGCACCCTTCAAAAATATCGGGGGCAACCATATTCGAGGCAAAAGTTTTTGCGCGCAAAAACAAAAACTTTTGCCTCGAAAGGATTGCCCCTACATGCTCATTATTGTAGAGGCAATCCCCCGCGCAAGCCCTTTTCAGGATTTTTTTCAGTTATTGATTTATAACAGACTTTATTTTGAGGTGTCTATAAGGCAGCGGAGTCAAAATCAATGAGTTACATTGATTACCTGGAAAATGGGAATGCACCCTTGTGCACTTCACTTATAACTTAATGAAATATAAAGTGGTTTATTCGCTATTCTTTATTTGCAAATGTCTGGGTAGATTTGGGCGAATTTTCTACCCGTTTTCTTTCTGGTTTTTGTGGCTTTATAATTTACAAATCCTAATTCCTAATCTCTAATTCCTTGGAATAACAATGTTAGGGCAATACCACTAAATAAAATGCCATACCCCCCCCCTTTGTCGCCACCCTACGCTTAAGGTGGTACCTGAACCACCTATCATTACAAAAAAAACAGTGGATTAGGTGTGTCTTTTCAAATATTCCCGTCAAGTTTTGGCACTTGGCTCAGGAGTCCAAACTTTAGTTTGGAAGGCCCAAGATAAATCTGGCCGACTCCTGCTACCCGTCAGTAGAACATTGTTTACCACTGAAGTTTTGACTTGAAGGGAATTAATAAATAGTATAGAGTAACTACTACTAAATGACGATATATATAATGTTTTTCAGTAGAAACCGTAAAGCGTTTTGGAAACGCTTTACGGTTTTGCCCTTGAAAACTGTGAAAGAAAATATCATCATGCCTTGAAATTTGATGTTTCAAAATTTCGTTCATAATGAACAAAAGTATGATGAGATATTTGTTTACCGCTTTTTTTGACGCACTGTATAATTTTATAACCCGTTGATTTAAAAATAAATGAGTTCATAATGAACCAAACATCACAGATCATTTAGAATATTTATGGATGATCTGTCACTTGAAATTGTTAAAAGTAAGGTTCATTATAATTATTTAAACGCGAGGCTCAACCTTTTTTTAAGTAAGTAATTGAGCTTTAAGGATTAAATGCTTTATGGATACGCACTGCGATATCCCCTACCATAAAACTCAATGAGATAATTTAGAATATTTATGGAACGGGCGCATTCCCATTTTCTGGGTTTGAACGCTAAAGGAGTCGGCCAGTTTTAACTTGGCTGGCACCCAAACTAAAGTTTGGACTCCTGATAACTGAACTGATAACTGATAATTGACAGCAGGTGACTGAAAATTATGACGCTGGATAATACCACTGAAATATTGACCCTCAATTTAAAACTTTTGGGCCATCAAACCAAAAAGAACATCCTCATCAGTGCCGGGCATAGAGATGACAAATTAAGAATGCTTCCGGCTATTCGAGATTTGTTAAAGTTGGATGTGTCTATTTTTGCGACTCATGGGACAAGCCGTTTTCTTAATGAAAACCACATTCAAAATCAAGAACTTTATAAAATTGCCGACAAAAAAGAACCCAATATACGCTCTTTTTTGCAAGATAATCGCTTTGATCTGGTCATTAACATACTTACCGGCAACTATGATTATGATGAGACAACTGATAGTAATCTGATTCGTGGCTTATGTATTGAAAACGCAATTCCACTCATAACCGATGTTGATGTTGCCATTGGCACAATGGGCAATTTATTAAGAAAGCATGATGAAGGGTTCTTAAAGTACAAAGGCGGGGCTTCTGAATTATGGAATCTTCAGCGTGAATTTCTACATTTGGTCAGACAAAGTGGTGGACTTGCTTGTTATCATGCTCATTTTGATAAAGCCTATCTTATTTCTATGGAAAACTTGAAGTTAAGTCAAGTTGATATGCAAAAGAAATGGGAACTCTATAAGTATCTTAAGGAAAATTATACTCATGAAGATTTAATAGAACGGATATCCAGGGGAGTTGAAAAAATGATCCACCAAGGGATCACGCACTGTAGAACATTTATAGACGCAGATAGTACCGTCAAGCTGCTTCCAATCCAGGCTGCTATTGAAGTCAGAGAAAGATATAAGGATCGGATTTATTTGGAATTGGCAGTACAACCACTGCAGGGTGTTATAGACAAAGAGTCTCAAAAGTATTTTCAACAAGCCTGTGAACTTGCAGATGTCATTGGTGGGTTACCGTCTCGGGATCGGCCGACTCCCGAGAAGCATTTGGATTTCATTATGACACTTGCAAAGGATTTAGATAAGACAGTTGATGTGCATATTGATCAAGAAAATAATCCTGATGAAAATGAAACGGAATTATTGGCGATTAAAACGATAGAACATGGGATGGAAGGAAAAGTCCGGGGGGTACATGCAATATCAATTGCGGCCAAAAGTGAGAGAGAGCAAGAAAGAATTATTCGCCTGGTAAAAAAAGCACAGATGGGTATTATTATCTGTCCCTCAGCCGCTATGAGTATGAAACAATTGGATAAAGTTGCACCACTTCATAATTCAATTACCTCTCTTAGGAAATTGATTGAATATGAAGTTCCGGTTTACTTAGGGGTAGATAATATACACGACTTATTTATGCCAGTGGCTGATGGAGATATGTGGTTTGAATGTCGATTGATGATGGAAGCCTGTCGGTTTTATGATATTGAAAAAGTGGCACAAATGGCATGTGATAAGAGTGGGTTTGATCTGCGTTCCAATACTAATGGGTAATTAATAAACCATGGAGGGGCCCCCAGGTTGCACCTGGGGCTATTCACATTTTCAGGCTAAAGTTTTTGCTCGCAAAAACTTTAGCCTGAAAACCCCTTCGGGGTTGAGGAAAGTGATTTGGGTATGTTAATTTGCATTTGTGGGTTAAATGCACTCAAAATGTTTGCAAACCAAGTTTGCAAACCATTTACAATCCCACTACATATTGGGGACTTAATCTAAAGCAAAAAGTGTTCCGATCATTATTGGGCTGGTGGTGCGAGCCGGTACACAGACTTTTACCGGTACCCAATCATACGGAAACTGTAACATTGGAGATACACACTTGTTGACTGTAGGGGCAAAATTACCAATTGCTAAGCGTTTTCGGGGCTATTTGCCGGTGGTGGTGGATGTGGAAACGGCCGGCTTTAATCCGGAACGTGATGCCTTGCTGGAAATTGCT